>NZ_JBHXSC010000065.1:0-42335 GCF_042716505.1 Streptomyces sp. NPDC058674 | reverse complement strand
GCCTACGTCGAACAAGACCTCCACGACATCTACGAAGGCGAAGTCCGCTACGCCCGCGACGCCTTCGAAGGCCTGCGCCTCATGGACGCCCTCATGGGAGTCAAACGCGGCGTCCCCGGCATCGAGCTCCCGCCCCTCAAACAGCGCCGCGTCGCCCAGCGGGACACCCCGGCCCCCGAGGTCCAGGACGTCCCCGAACTGGGCTCGGTCCGCTCCGACGTGGCCGTCGACAACCCGGTCCCCACCCCGCCGTTCTGGGGCACCCGCGTCGTCAAGGGCATCCCGCTCAAGGACTACGCCTCCTGGCTCGACGAAGGAGCCCTCTTCAAGGGCCAGTGGGGCCTCAAACAGACCCGCAACGGCCCCACCTACGAAGAACTCGTCGAAAGCGACGGCCGCCCGCGCCTGCGCGGCCTCCTGGACCGGCTGCACACCGAGAACCTCCTCGAAGCCGCCGTCGTCTACGGCTACTTCCCCTGCGTCTCCAAGGGCGACGACCTCATCCTCCTCGACGAGGACGGAGGCGAGCGCACCCGCTTCACCTTCCCCCGCCAGCGCCGCGGCCGCCGCCTGTGCCTCGCCGACTTCTTCCGCCCCGAGGAGTCCGGCCAGACCGACGTCGTCGGCCTCCAGGTCGTCACCGTGGGCTCCAGGATCGGCGAGGCCACCGCCAAGCTGTTCGAGGCCGACGCCTACCGGGAGTACCTGGAACTGCACGGGCTCTCCGTCCAGCTCGCCGAGGCCATGGCCGAGTACTGGCACGCCCGCGTCCGCTCCGAGCTCGGCTTCGGCGCCGAGGACCCCTCCAAGGTCGAGGACATGTTCGACCTCAAGTACCGCGGGGCCCGCTTCTCCCTCGGCTACGGCGCCTGCCCCGACCTGGAGGACCGCGCCAAGATCGCCGACCTGCTGCGGCCCGAGCGGATCGGAGTCCACCTCTCCGAGGAGTTCCAGCTCCACCCCGAGCAGTCCACCGACGCCATCGTCATCCACCACCCCGAAGCGAAGTACTTCAACGCACGCTGAACCCCTGAGCCGGAAAGGAGCCCGACATGCCGGCTGCCCTGGCCACCGCCACCGAACGCCCCCGCACGTCCGCCCCCGCCACCCTCGGCGTCCGTGAACTGCTGGCCCAGGGCCGGCAGACCTTCTCGTTCGAATTCTTCCCCCCCAAGACCGACGCGGGGGAGCGGACCCTGTGGGCGGCCATCCGCCGCATCGAACCCCTCGCACCGTCCTTCGTCTCCGTCACCTACGGCGCCGGCGGCTCCTCCCGCGACCGCACCGTCGAGGTCACCAAACGCATCGCCGCGGAGACCACCCTGCGCCCGGTCGCACACCTGACCGCCGTCGGCCACACCGTCACCGAACTGCGCCACATCATCGGCCAGTACGCCGACGCGGGCATCCGCGACGTCCTCGCCCTGCGCGGCGACCCGCCCGGCGACCCCAAGGGGCAGTGGACACCCCACCCCCAGGGCCTCACCCACGCCCACGAACTGGTCACCCTCATCCGCCAACTGGGCGACTTCACCGTCGGCGTCGCGGCCTTCCCCGAACGCCACCCCCGCTCGCCCTCCTGGACCGAGGACATCCACCACTTCGCCGCCAAGTGCCGGGCCGGAGCCGACTACGCCATCACCCAGATGTTCTTCCACGCCGAGGACTACCTGCGCCTGCGCGACCGGCTCTCCTCCGTCGGCTGCCTCACCCCCGTCATCCCCGAGATCATGCCCGCCACCGACTTCCGCCAGATCCGCCGCTTCGCCGAACTCAGCGACGCCCGTTTCCCGGACGCACTCGCCCAGCGGCTCGAAGCGGCCAAGGACAACCCGGCGGACGGCCACCGCATCGGCGTCGACTACGCGACCGCCATGTCCGAGCGCCTCCTCGCCGAGGGCGCACCCGGCCTGCACTACATCACCCTCAACAAGTCCACCGCGACTCTAGAGATCCATCAGAACCTGAACGTCAGCCAGTACCCAGCCACCACCATCACGGAGTAGAACCCATGGACTTCAAGGTCGCAGACCTCTCCCTCGCCGACTTCGGCCGCAAGGAGATCACGCTCGCCGAGCACGAGATGCCGGGTCTGATGTCGATCCGCCGCGAGTACGCCCCCTCGCAACCCCTCGCCGGCGCGCGGATCACCGGGTCGCTGCACATGACCGTGCAGACCGCCGTGCTGATCGAGACCCTCGTCGCCCTCGGCGCCGAGGTCCGCTGGGTGTCGTGCAACATCTACTCCACCCAGGACCACGCGGCCGCCGCCATCGCGGTCGGCCCGAACGGCACCCCCGAGGACCCCCGGGGCGTCCCCGTCTTCGCCTGGAAGGGCGAGACGCTGGAGGAGTACTGGTGGTGCACCGAGCAGGCGCTGACCTGGCCCGGACACGCCGGCCCGAACATGATCCTCGACGACGGCGGCGACGCCACCCTCCTGGTCCACAAGGGCGTCGAATACGCGAAGGCGGGCACCGTCCCCGACCCCTCCACCGCCGACAACGAGGAAATGGCCCTGGTCCTCGCCCTCCTGCACAAGACGTCCATCGACTGGACCGCCCTGGCCGCCGACATCCGCGGCGTGACCGAGGAGACCACCACCGGCGTCCACCGCCTCTACGAGATGATGGCCGAGGGCACCCTGCTCTTCCCGGCGATCAACGTGAACGACGCCGTCACCAAGTCGAAGTTCGACAACAAGTACGGCTGCCGCCACTCCCTGATCGACGGCATCAACCGCGCCACCGACGTCCTCATCGGCGGCAAGACCGCCGTCGTCTTCGGCTACGGCGACGTCGGCAAGGGCTGCGCCGAGTCCCTGCGCGGCCAGGGCGCCCGCGTCATCGTCACCGAGATCGACCCGATCTGCGCCCTCCAGGCCGCCATGGACGGCTACCAGGTCGCCACCCTCGACGACGTCGTCGAGACGGCCGACATCTTCATCACCACCACCGGCAACAAGGACATCATCATGGCCGCCGACATGGCCAAGATGAAGCACCAGGCCATCGTGGGCAACATCGGCCACTTCGACAACGAGATCGACATGGCCGGCCTCGCCAAGGTCGAGGGCATCGTCAAGGACGAGGTCAAGCCCCAGGTCCACACCTGGAAGTTCCCCGACGGCAAGGTCCTCATCGTGCTGTCCGAGGGCCGCCTGCTGAACCTCGGCAACGCGACCGGCCACCCCTCCTTCGTCATGTCGAACTCCTTCGCCGACCAGACCCTGGCCCAGATCGAGCTCTTCACGAAGCAGTCGGAGTACCCGACCGGCGTCTACGTGCTCCCCAAGCACCTGGACGAGAAGGTCGCCCGCCTGCACCTGGACGCCCTCGGCGTCCGCCTCACCACCCTGCGCCCGGAGCAGGCCGACTACATCGGCGTCAAGGTCGAAGGCCCCTACAAGCCCGACCACTACCGCTACTGACCCCAGCCGCCGCCGAACCGCCCGCCACCGGCTCTCGAACCCCGCTCGAGAGCCGGTGGAACCTCATGGCCGGGTGCCCCGGCAAATGCCACGATCGGATGTCCGTGCCCAGGGCGAGCACCACACCCACCACCCCAGATGAGGATGTCCCATGAACCCCAAACCGGCCGGTAGCCCCCCGCAACACCCTGCCGGCGGCCCCAATCCGTACCACACGGCCCCTGCCGGCCACCACGCCCAGCACCAGCACCAGCCCGCGCACCAGGCCCCGCCGACGCCCGCCCCGGCCGCCGGCGGCAAGGCGGCCACCACCCTCCTGCTGGTCTCCACCGTCCTCGTCGGCCTGATGGCGGGCCTCTTCTTCGCCTTCGACGTCTCGGTGATGCCGGGACTGGCGACAGGAGACGAACGCACCTACGTCAGCGCCATGCAGGCCTTCAACAAGGCCATCGACGGCAACGGGCTCTTCGGCATGGCGTTCGTCATCGCCCTGCTGGCCTCCGCGGCCTCCGCGATCACCGAATTCCGCAAGGGCCGCCGCACCGTGGCGATCTGGGTCGCGGCAGCCACCGCCGCCTACTTCGTCGTCCTGATGATCACCTTCACCGTGAACATCCCGCTCAACAACGAACTGGCCGACGCCGGCGACGCCGCCACGATGAGCGACTTCTCCATCGTCGACAGCTTCAAGACCACCTGGGTCACCACCAACATCGTCCGCACCCTGCTGTGCACGGTCGCCCTGACGGCCCTCTCCCGCGCCCTGGTCCTCTACGGCCGCGCCACCCGCTGACCCCCGCAGCCCACCCCCCCCCACGCCCGCCCACCCTCAGCCGGCCTGGCCGTGCAGGTACAGGGCCCAGGCCAGGAAACCGACCGCAGCCGTGCACAGCAGCGTCCGCCAGACGTTGGCCCGCGCCCACGGACCCTCGAAGGCCCGCCGCACGGCCGCCGGATCCGCGATCCGCCCCACCGGACCGGCCTTCTCCAACGCGTTGTTCAGCGGGATGTTCACCTTGTTCGTGACCCCCATCGACACGACATAGCAGACCAGCGCCGCGATCAGCGCGGGCAGCACCTCGCGCCCGTCCGACGGGATGTGCAGCGCCAGCGCCACCGCCGTGAACAAGAACGCCCCGATGTACCCCAGCACGAACCAGCCGTTGAGGATCGCCACGTTGATCCGCTGCATCACCTCGATGACCGTACGGTCATCGGTGCGCCTCAGACCCGGCATCACGGAGACGGAGAAACCGTAGAACAGGCCACTCACCAGGCCCATCGCGACGGTCGCGGCGATCAGCGAGGCAAGGCGTGCGGTCTCCATCGTGTGTCCCCCTGCTCGTCCGCCCCCGAAGTATTCGGTCACCGGTTCTTCGGGAACGGGTCATCAGATCGTCAAGTCATGGCGACTATACGGGCGCACGCCGCCACGGCACGGGCCGTTCGAGCGATCCTCCACCACATTTCCAGCCCCACAGAATGCTTTCTTCGACATCCACGGAGACGTGAGCCGTCCGCGCGGGCTGACGTGACGCACGAGAAGTGCCAGGCTGTCCATGCTTCAACAGAATGCCGGCACAGCGCACGGCGGCAGCGGCGCAGCGCGCCCGGCAGCCCTACGCCACGAAAGGGCGGACCACATGAGCATCACACCCTTCGTATCGTCCTTAGGCGGCGGCCGGTTACCGAACCAGGACGACGAAGTACGGCGCTACTACAGCCGCAAGACCCAGGACATCCTCCACAAATACGGCCCCGGCCCGCGCGTGCACTTCCACGTAGGCCTCTTCGAAGACGGATCCCACCCCCACACCACCGTCGCCCAGAGCACCCTCAAGCAGCGCATCATCGAAGCCCAGGAAGCGATAGTCGAGCACGCCGCCCGCTCCTGGGGCGCATACGAGAAGCCACCGCGCCGCCTCCTGGACATCGGCTGCGGACTGGGCGGCGCCTCCCTCTACTGGGCCCAGGAGCACGCCACGTCGGTCACCGGCCTCACCGTCGCCGCCGAACACCTCCCGATCATCGACCACTTCGCCCGCCAGGCAGGCGTCCGCCACCGCATGACCCCCCTCCACAAAGACGTCCACGACCTCGACGAGACACACGCCTACGACGCCGCCTACGCCAACGAGAGCAGCGGCTACACCGACCGCACCCGCCTCTTCGACGTCGTCGCCAAGGCCCTGCGGCCCGGCGGATGGTTCGGAATCCAGGAACACTTCGTCGTCCGCCCCCAATGGCGCACCTTCATCGACGGCTACTACCGCACCCGGCTGGGAACCCGCGAGGAATACCTGACCGCCGCCGAGGCAGCCGGCTTCGAACTCGTCCAGGACGAGGACGTCACCGACCGCGTCGCCGAATTCTGGGTCCAGTCCATGGCCTGGAACACCGCCGAACTCGACCGCCTCCAGGCCGGCGGCGCCCCCTCCGCCTGGACCCTCGAACGGCTGGGGGAGTCGACCATCTTCCACAGCAGACTCTTCCGGATCTGGCGCGACCACGCGATGGAGACCCGACTGCTGCGCTTTCGCCTCGGAGGCTGACCCATGACCCCCACCGAGCGCCCCTCGCGGATCGGCACCCCCCTGCCGCCCTTCTACTGCCCCCTGGACCGCGACCTCCTCCACCCCCGGGCCAAGGAGATCGAGGCCCGCGCCGTCGACTGGCTCGACACCCACGGCCTCTACCCCGACCCCGTCGAACGCGCCTGGGGCCTGGCCACCCACAGCGCCGACTTCTCCTGCCGCATCATCCCCCGCGGCCGGACCGAGCCCCTGCTCCTGTTCACCCAGTGGAACTACTGGGCCAACGCCGTCGACGACTGGCAGGACTCCGGAGCCGGCGACATCCGCACCGCCGCCGTCGCCGACCACGGCATACGACTGCTGCGGACCCTGGAGAACCCCACCGCCGCCCTGCTCCCCGACAGCCCCATGACCCGCGCCCTGACCGACCTGGTCCGCCGCACCCACACCCTGCTCACCCCCGTCGAACTGCGCCGCTTCGCCGAAGGCACCCGCGACTGGCTCCTGGGCGCCACCTGGCAGGCCGCCCAGGCCGAACGCGGCTCCATGCCCACCCTCAACGACTTCGCCGCCATGGGAGCACTCGCCAACGGCACCCGCTTCTCCCTGACCTGGTCCGACGCCGCCGCAGAGGTCCGACTGCCCGCGGACGTCCTGCACTCACCCGCCCTCCAGGCCCTGACCGACGCCGCCGGCTTCGTCGTCAGCGCCGACAACGACCTCTTCTCGTACGACAAGGACGACCACCTGGAGCCCCGCGAGGTCAACCTCGTCAACGTCATCGCCCACCAGGAGGGCTGCACCCCCGCCGAGGCCGTCCCCCTCGCCGTCGCCCTGCGCGACCGCGTCATGGCCCTGTTCCTCAGACTCCGCGACCACCTGTCATCCGGCGCCGATGAGCCCCTCACCCGCCACCTGGAAGCCCTCGGCCACTACATCGCCGGCTGCATCGCCTGGCAGAGCCGAGCACCGCGCTACGCCAGCCCCCGCAACCGCCACACACTGCCCCGCAACGGAGCACGGCTGCCCGTCCGCTACACCGACACGCCCAGCGACCCCCGCACCGCGCCGCCGCCGCTGCCCGCCCTCGCCCACTGGTGGCGCCAGACACCCCCCTGAAAAAGCCCGGAGCGGGCCCCGGCCGCCACCGGCCGGGACCCGCTCCACCGCACACGGCCGCCTCAGTCCAGACCCAGCAGCCTGCGCCACCAGGTCGGCCGGCGCCGGCCGGCAGCCGCCACCGCCGCCGGGGCGGCCGCCGGCCGCGGCGGCGGCACCACCGCGTGCCCGGGATGACCCGACGGCTGCTCCGGATACGGGTACGCCCCCCCGTCCTGCACCGGGCGGGCCGCGAACCGCACCGGCAGCGCCAGCAGGTGCCGCGACATCAGCGTGCCGCGCCACCGCAGCGCGCTCTGGTCCACCGCCAGCTGCAGATCCGGCAACCGGTCCAGCAGCACCTCGATCCCGGTGTCCGCGATCGCCCGCCCGATGTCCTGCCCCGGACACTCGTGCGGCCCGCTGCTGAACGCCAGGTGCGAACGGTTCCCGTGGACGGAGGCCGCCGGATCGGGACGGATCTGCGGATCGGCATTGCCCGCGGCCAGACCCAGCAGCAGCATGTCGCCCGCCCGCACCTGCTGCCCGCCCAGCATCGTGTCCCCGGTCGCCCACCGCCCGATGATCGTGTTGATCGGCGGATCGTCCCACAGCACCTGCTCCAGCGCGTCCGGCAGGGTCAGATGGCCCCCCGACAGACTCGCGCGGAACCGCCGGTCGGTCAGCACCGTCCGCAACGTGTTCGCGATCAGGTTCGCGGTCGTCTCGTACGCCGCGATCAACACCACCCGCAAGTGCATCAGCACCTCGGTGTCGCTCAGGTTCGCGGAATGCTCCAGCAGCCACGACGCCAGGTCACGGGCCGGCTGGACCTTGCGCTCCGTCACCAGCGCCTCCAGCGTGGCCGTCACGTACCGGTCGCTCTCCAGGGCCGTCTCGGTCCCCTGCAGCATGTCCCGGGCCGCCTTCACCAGCCGCGGCCCGTGCTCGTCCGGCGCCCCCACCAGCTGCGTCATCACCAGCATCGGCAACTGGTCGGAGAACGCCGACACCAGATCGGCGTGCCCGTCACCGGCGATCCTGTCCACGAGCTGGTTCGCGAAGCGCGTCACATAGCGGCGGATGCCCCGCTTGTCGAAACGCTGCAAGGACTCCACGACCGCCCCGCGCAGCCGCTCGTGCACCGGGCCGTCCGTGAAGTTGCACACCGGCACCCACGTCACCATCGGACCCAGCGGCGTGTGCGCGGGCACCCGCCCCTCCCTCATGTCCCGCCAGCCCCGCGGATCACGCGCGAACCGCGACGGCGTCCGCGCCACGTCCAGGTTCTCCCGGTGCCCCAGCACCAGCCAGGCCGGCAGGTCCCCGCTGACCAGGACCGGCGCCACCGGACCGTGCTCGGCCCGCAACTTCTCGTACAGGCCCATCGGATCGGCCTGCGCCTCCGGCCCGTGGAGCCGGTGCAGGCCGCCCACCGTCGCCGCGTTGTGGGCCGGGCACTGGGGCGGCGGGACGGGATTGGTGCTCACATTGCCTCCGAAGTTGCTGCCTGGGAGTGCAGGTAGCGCATGAGGGTCAGCAGGACGTCGCGGCACGAGTCCCGCCTGCGGGCGTCGCAGACGAGGATCGGCACCGCAGGGGGAAGGTCGAGGGCCGCACGCAGCTCCTCGAGCGGATGGTCGGGAGCATCGGGAAAGGAGTTGACCGCCACCACGAACGGCACCCCCCGCTCCTCCAGCCGCCCGATCACATCGAAACTGATCTCCAGCCGACGGGTGTCCAGGAGCACCACCGCGCCCAGCGCACCCTCGAACAGGCCCCGCCACAGGAACCAGAACCGCTCCTGGCCGGGCGTACCGAACAGATAGAGAACCAACTCCTCGTTGACGCTGATCCGCCCGAAGTCCATCGCCACGGTCGTCGTGGTCTTGCGCGCCACACCGCGCGTGTCGTCCACACCGACACCCGCCTTGGTCATGGTCTCCTCGGTCGTCAGCGGCTTGATCTCACTGACCGCACCGACCATCGTCGTCTTGCCGACGCCGAAACCGCCCACAATGACGACCTTCACGGCCGCCGCCGCCGACTGCGGGAGTATGTCCTCGCTCCGCGGCCCGGCGGCCGCCTCAGAGCTTCTGTAGTCCATCGATCACTGCCTCGATCAGAGCAAGGTCGGGAAGTTGGGCGGCGGGCACGGGCGGACGCACGAACACCTGCTGGCCGGCCAGCAGATCACTGACCAGCACGGTCACCGCGCTCACCGGCAGAGCCGCGTACGCGGAGATCTCCGCCACCGACAGCGGCGCCTGGCACATCCGCAGGATCGCGGCGTGCTCGGGCTGCATCTCGGGCCGCGCCGCCGCCTTCGCCACCACCAGCGTCACCAGGTCCAGACGACCCGCGGTCGACGGCCCGCTGCGCCCGCCGGTGATCACGTAGAGCCGCTCGGGGCTGGCATCCTCCCAGCTCGCCGGCGGCTCACTCACGCGAGCTGCCCGTCATGCCGGGGCGGGCTGCTCAGGTGCTCTCCAATCCGGCTCACCAGACCCCGCATCTGCGCCCCCATCAGCCCGGCGTCGACACCCTCGTCGGCCAGGACCGCCAGGTAGGAACCGTCACCCGCCGCCATCAGATAGAAGAACCCGCCGTCCATCTCGATCACGACCAGCCGCATCCGCCCCCGTGAATGGGGCAGCTCCGCGGCCACGGCCCCGGCCAGGCTCTGCAGCCCCGCACACGCCGCCGCCAGCCGGTCGGCCGTATCCGTCTCGGCCCCGAACTGCGCCACGCACAGGCCGTCCGCGGACAGCACGATCACGTGCCGCGTCTGCGGCACTCCCGCGGCCAGGTCCTTGAGCATCCAGTCCATGCTGCTTCGCTGTGTCATCACTGCTTACGTCCCTTTGGTCGCTGAGCCCGACGCGTCCTCGCCGCCGCCCTGGCCGGGCACGCCGGACAGGCCGCTGTGGAAGGCCTCCAGCCACAAGCCGGGGGCGTCCGCCGCAGCCCCGGGCGCGGCGGCGGGCGGGGTGTCGGGGGTGGTGGCACGGTCCTTCCGGCGCCGCTGCGGCAGCCCGCCCGCGGTACGTTCGGTCACCTGCACGCCCTCGTCCTCGCCGGCCGGCCCGTACCCGGGCGCCGACCCGGAGACGGCCGCGCGCACCGGCCCGGCCGCCGCCGCGTGCGCCGGCCCCGGCGCGCGGACCGACAGGTGGTCGGCCGGGTGCTCCCGGGGCGCGGGCGCCGCCGCCCGGGGACCCGAGGAGGCGCCGATGCCGTGCGCGAGACCGGTCGCCGCCGAGGGGCTGGTGATCAGGTCCTGCGGCACGATGAGCACCGCGCGCACCCCGCCGTACGCGGAGGAGCGCAGGGCGACCTGGAAGCCGTACGCCTGAGCCAGCCGCCCCACCACCGCCAGGCCCAGCCGCGGCGTCTCGCCCAGGTCGTTGAGGTCGATGCCGGTCTGCGCCTGGGCGAGCATCTGCTCGGCCCGCTTGCGGGCCTCCTCGCTCATGTTCACCCCGCCGTCCTCGATCTCCACGGCGATCCCCGACTGCACCTCGACGGCCGTCAGGTGGACCCGGGTGTGCGGCGGCGAGTACCGGGTGGCGTTGTCCAGCAGCTCCGCCAGCGCGTGGATCAGCGGCTCCACCACCGGACCGACGACGGCCACCTCGGAGACCGAGTGGAGCTCCACCCGCTGGTAGTCGATGATCCGCGACATCGCACCGCGCAGCACGCTGTACAGGGTCACCGCCCGGCTCCACTGGCGGCCCGGACGGGCCCCGCCCAGTACCGAGATGGAGTCCGCGAGCCGCCCCACGAGCGCGGTCCCGTGGTCCAGGCGCAGCAGGTCGCCGAACACGTCCGGATTCCGGCCGTGCCGGTCCTCCATCTCCCGCATCTCCTGCGCCTGCTGGTGGACGATCGCCTGCACGCGCCGGGCGATGTTCACAAAGGCCCGCTGCGCCGAGTCGCGCAGGTTCTCCTCCGCGTCGACCGCATCCACCACCCGCGCCAGCACGCTCTGCAGCGCCGCCCGGAACTGCGGTGTCAGCGAGGGGTCGTTGCCCCACCGGTTGCCGTATCCGCCGCGCCCGCCCAGCGAGTTCAGCACCTCCTCGGGGAACTCGCCCCGGCGCAGCCGCTCGATGGCCTCGGTGAGGACCACCTCCGACAGGTGCACCGTCTCGGCCTCCTGCCGGGACAGCGTGTGGTGGAGGGCGGCGACCCGGGCCTGCTGCGCGGCCACCGCGCGGCCGCGCCGCAGCGCCTCGCCGAGGGCCGCGGCGGTGCACGCCGCCCCCAGGGCGGTCCAGGCGGTGCGCGACGGCTCCGACGGGGAGAGGAGGGCTCCGGCCAGGCAGGCGGCGGCCAGGGCCGCGATCACGGGCAGCAGCCAGCTTATCCCTGACTCCGGGCGGGAGGCTTTGGGTCGGAAGTCTTGTTGCGCCATCAAGTTCCTCGAGCCGTCGAAAGAGGGGATCTTATGACCGGTGGGCGGGAGCATAACGGCGTCCAACTCGCCGTTTCCGCGATTTCGCCGGAGTTCATCGGACCGGAGGATCGATTACGCGCCACTGTCGACACGGCCCCCGCGGAGCCCGCCGCGGACCCGCCCCGCGCGGTCCGGACAAAACCGGGAAAGGCGAGGACGGCGCGTTATTCGGCTCGCACACGAAAAGCGAATTCGAACGTATTTCTCGCCCATTTCAGGCCGTGAACCGCCACCCGGAAGAAGCGCCCGCCGCCGCACCCGACCGGACCGGGCACGGGATGTCGCTGCCGGGCGCCGGGGGCCGTTGCCCTCATGGGGCGACGTAAAGGGAAGGGGGCCGCGGTGCTGGACGATCCTGCGGGCCCGCCTGTCGCAGGACGCGGCCCTGGCGCAAGCCCGGCGGTGGGTCCCCCGTGGAGCGGACCGCGCCGTGACGGCGGCCCCGGCGGCCGCGCGCCACCGGGGCCGCCCGCCTCACCACACGAGCTTGTAGGTGACGTCCTTGGGGATCGGGGACGGCGCGGTGTCGGTGAAGAGCAGCCGGACCGTGGTGAAGCGCTGCACCCCGGGGTGGCCGGGCCAGGGCTCCGGGTTGGCCAGGGTCACCGTCACCGGGTAGGAGCGGAACCGGCCCGCCGCGCAGTCGGGGCGGCAGTCGTTGGCCATGTCGGTACCGGTGGCCGTGGCGGTCCGCGGCCCCCAGGTGTCCCAGCGCAGCCCGACCAGGGTGTTGTTGCCGTCCCCGCAGGCCAGCAGGTACTCCTCGGGCCGTACCTGGGCCTGGGTGAAGCAGTCCACGACCACCAGCGGATCCGGCGCCGGGGCCACCGCGGCCCCCGCCTGCGCGGAAGCCGGGACGGCGCCCGCCACCAGGGCCGCCGCCGCACACAACAGGCCGGCCGCCCGCACCCCGGACCGCGGTCCACGGGTGAGCCGGCCGTCTCCGGAAACGTCCACGAGGCCCTCCTCGCCCGTACGCCCCGCCGTCGGCACGGCGGGCATGCCCAGCTTCCCCCATCCGGACGCACCGCGCACCCGCTGGCGGCCCCGGCCCGGGGAGGCCCCACCCGCGCCGGCGGCCCGGCCCGCGGGACCCGGCCGCCGGACCCGCCCGCCGCCCGGGACGCCGGACGCCCCCCCGCCGGCCGGCGGGGGAGGGGAGGGGCGGGTGCGCCGGCTCAGACGTTGCCGAGGTCCGAGCTCACCCACCGCTGCGGACGCATGTGGAAGACGACCTGCTCCCCGTGGTCCTTCCAGGCGAAGTCGACGTACCCCTCGACCTTGTCCGCCGGCAGGTACCGCGAGGAGATCTCCACCAGCTGCTCCCGCGTGGCCGGCACGCTCGACAGGACCGGCCCCTCGACCGACACGTACCGGATCGTCGGCTCCAGCCGGTCCACCATCAGCGTGAACCGGCCCGCGGAGCGGATCAGTTCGGCCTTGCGGGAATCCCGGCCGGTCATGATCCAGACGTCTCCGCCGGGCGCGTACTGGTACCAGATCGGCACGGTCAGCGGTGCCCGATCACCCTCCGCGCCCGCGCTCACCGCCAGCGCGGCGACGTGGGGCTCGGCGAGGAACTGCTCACGTTCGGTACGGGACAGGGCCACGGCACACTCCTTCAGCACGGAGACAGACCTACGACGGGAGAACCCCGCTCCGCCCCCGGCCCATTCCCCGCCTCCGAGCCCATTCCCCGCCGCCACCCGCACGGCCCGGCCGCCGCCCGCACGGCGCGCGGGGCTCAGAGGACCTCGGTGTCGTAGAAGCACAGGTGGTCCTTGATCGCGGCGACCTCCGGCCTCGGGTCCGCGTACGCCCAGGCGACGTCGGCGCCGCCGGGCACCGACCAGTAGCCGGCGTCGCCCTTGAACGGGCAGTGGGTGCGCGTGCCGGAGGGCGTCAGCAGCTCGGTGCGCACGTCCTGGGGCGGCAGGTAGTACCGCATGGGGCACCCCGTCTCGCTCAGTACCAGGGGCCGCCGGCTCTCGGCCAGGACCTGCCCGTCCCGTACGACGCGCACGTGCTCGCCGCCCTGCCGGATGCTGATGTCGTGTCCACGTGTCATACCCCCCTCAGCGCCCGCCCCCGCCCCGTTCTTCCCGCCCCCCGCCGCCGGTGCCGCGAGGGCCCCGCGTCGTTGGCCAGGGAGCGGGGGAACCGAAACCCGAGTGGACCGCCGCGGCCGTCCGGGGGAGCGGTGTCCCGCAGCGCCCTGCTGAGCGCGCACCGGAGCCCCGCAGGCGGCTGCTGACGGCACGTCAACGACGGCTGCCGCCGCGGGAATACCCGTCGGGGGCAGGGGCATACGGCCAACGGAACGGTTCGCGCTGGCGTCGGAGGTGTCGGAAATGACCGGTGAGAAGGTTCTCGAGTGCTTCCCCGCCGGCGGGCCCCGCGGAAGCTGGCCCGCCGAGGAGTACGCGGCCCAGCGCCGCGCCCAGGGACTGCCGGCCCGGGTCGTCATGGACCTCACCCGGGACGCCTTCCTCGTCGTGGCCCAGGAGCCGGAGGGCGCCGCGGCGGCGGCGTGACCCGCCCTAGCGACCGCCCCGCGACCGCCCCCGCGACCGGCGCCCCGATCGAGCGCGGCCCCGGCCGTCCGGGGCCCGCGCCCCCGCCGCATGGCGGGACCCGCGGGCCGCGGACGGCCGCTGTGCGGCGGGGCCGGCGCCCTCAGCCGGGCTGTGCCACCGTGGTCACGGTCGAGGAGAAGACGGCCCTGCCCTCCTGGGACGCGGTGACCTTCACCCGCGCCCGCCCCGCTCCGTCGGGCAGCGCGGGCTCGGCCGCCACCAGGCAGGGCCGGTCGAACTCCACGTACCGGAAGAACTCCGTGTCGAACTCGACCGGGACCACCGGGTGTCCGGCGCAGGCCTGCGCCGCCTGCGCCGCGGCCTCCAGCAGCACCATGCCCGGTACGTGGTCGTGCGGGTGGTCGAAGAGGACCTGGTGGCTGACGTCCACGCGCAGCTCCCACTCGCGGGCCGGACCCGTCGGCGAGAGGACGACCTCCCGTTCGTCACGTCGGCCCATCAGGGCCGCGGGCGCCGCCGGGGCGGGCGGCAGGGCCCGCGCGAAGGCCTCGCCGGCGTCCGCGTACCGGCCGCGCAGCCGGTTGTACAGCGCGGGCGGATGGGCGGTGTACTGCACGTCGGCGCTGCCCACCTGCACCCCCTCGCGCACCGCCTCTATGTGCGAGGTGAGGTGGACCGAGCCCAGCCGCCGGCGCCTGACCAGCGGGTGCGTGATCATCAGGGTGACGGTGGCGGGCTGCGAAGAGGTCCATAACGCCTCGGGATTGACGGAGGACCAGAGGTGCTCCCAGCCCAGCCGGTGGCTCAGGGGGATGTCGTGGACGCTGTGGGTCAGCAGGGCCAGCGCCTGGCGCAGGCTCTCCACGAAGAGCAGGGGTCTGTAGCGTCCCTCCTCCGTGTGGAAGGAATGGCTGATCGGCCATCTCGCCGTGACCTGCTGCGCGGTGGCGCAGGCTTCGCTCCAGTCGGTGACCAGGGCTTCGCCCGGCACGGACTTGCGGACCAGGGTCAGGACGTCGGGTTGGACGGGCGGTCGGGCGGCGTCCTGGTGGTGGACGGTCGTGTGCGGTGCCATGCGAGTTGTCTCCTCTGGGCGCGACGAACCGGGGCGTGCGTGTGCGATCCGCCCGCCCCTCTGCATAAAATAAAGAACAATTTTCTTTTGGTGAAGAGGGTTAGGGTGAACACATGGCCGGACGGGCAGTGAAACAGGAGCGGGCCGAGCGGACGCGCGCGGCGCTGATCCAGTCGGCGGCGGAGGTGTTCGCGGAGCTGGGCTTCGCCGGAACCTCCGTGATGAAGATCGCCGACCGGGCGGGGGTGACGCTGGGGGCGCTGTACTTCCACTTCAGGAACAAGGAGGAGCTGGCCCGGCAGATCGTCGCCGGCCAGCCCGAGCTCGTGGTGCCGCCCCAGCCCTCCCAGGGCCTCCAGCACGCGGTCGACACCACGCTCACCTGGGCCTACCAGCTCCTGGACGACCCGGTCCTGCAGGCGGGCGCCCGACTGGTGTGGGAGCAGGAGCACTTCAACCCGCCGGAGCAGAACTCCCACCACCAGTGGACCGAGATCCTCCTGGAGGACCTGCGCACCGCGCAGAGCAAGCGGGAGCTGAAGGCCTCCACCGACGTGGCGGCCATCGCCCGCCTGGTCGTGAACGCCTGCACGGGCGCCCAGATGCACTCCAACGTCGAGACCGCGCGCGCCGACCTCCCCCAGCGCGTGGAGGAGATATGGCGATGTCTGCTGCCGTGCATCGCGGTGCCGAGCGCCGTCAAGAGGATCGAGCTGGGCGAGGCCCGGGGGAGGGCGGCATGAGGCCCTGGCCGCAGGCGGGGCCGCGCACGGTGGTCACCGGCGCGACCGGCGCGGTGGGACGCCACGTGGCCCGCGGCCTCGCGGCGGCGGGCGGGCACCCGGACGGCGTCCGGCTCCTGGTGCGCGACCTGGACAAGGCCGCGCGCACGGGACTGCCGGGACGGCCCGTCGACTGCGACCACGACGACCGGGCCGGGCTCGAACGCGCCCTGGCGGGAGCCGACTCCGTCCTGGTGGTCACCGCGAACCCGCTGCGCCCCCAGCACGACGAGAACATCCTGGCCGCCGCCCGCGCCGGCGGGGTGCGGCGGGCCGTCAAGCTGTCCTGGCTCGCCGTCACGGACCCCGGCGCCGACGACCTCATCACCCGGTGGAACCGCGACTGCGAGGCGCTGCTGCGCGCCTCGATGCCGCAGTGGACCGTGCTGCGGATGCGCTCGCTGATGTCCAACACCCTCTCCTGGGCCGCCTCGATCCGGGAGGAGTCGGTGGTGCGGGCACTCGGCGGGGACGCCCCCACCGCGAGCGTGGACCCGCGCGACGTCGCCGCGGCCGCGATACGGGCGCTCACCGGACCGGGCCACGCCGGCAGGGCCTACGCGGTGACCGGCCCGGGGCCGATCACCGCCCGCGAGCAGACCGCGCAGCTCGCCCGGGTGCTGGGAAAGCCCCTCGGGTACGAGGAGTTGACCCCCGACCAGGCCCTGGGACTCTGGCGTGCCCGCTTTCCGGAACCGGTGGCCCGGGCCCTGCTCGAAGGGGCCGAGCGGCGGGCGGCGGGCGGCGCGGCCGGCGTGGAGGGCGACCTCGAGGCGGTCACCGGGCGCGCACCGAGACCGTTCGCGTCCTGGGCGGCCGACCACACCGACCACTTCCGCTGACCGCCCCCGGGGCGCCCCTGCGCCGGGGACGCCCCCGGGCCCCGGCTCGCACGGCCCCGCTCGCGGGCCCCGGTTCACCGGACCGGGCTCACCGCGGGGGGCACGGCCCGCTCCGCGACCGGCGCGCGGGACGGTTGCCGCGCAGGGTCAACTCCCAGACCCGGGCCAGCTGCGCGGCGGACTGGCCCGCCAGGTGCTCGTGGTGACAGGCCCGTTGGCGTATCTCCGCCTCCACACCGGTGACCAGGTGCGCGGCCAGCGCGGCGAGCGTGCTCCAGTCGTCGGCGGGCCCGGTCCGGTCGCGGGGCGGGCGGCGCAGGCGCTCGCGGATCACCGGGCCCCAGGCCGAGGCCCAGTCGGGCGCCGCCCCGGGCTGCTCCCTGCTCAGCCGGGCGGCGGCGCGTACGGCGACATCGCTCTCCAGCAGTTCGGCGAGCGCCAGGGTCAGGGAGACCACCGACTGGACCGGGGCCTCCCGCCGGGTCGCCACGTCGCCCACCACGGCCACCGTGGCGGCGTGGCCCTGCTCCCTGACGGCCGCCGCCAGATCCTCCTTGTTCGGAAAGTGGAAGGTCAGAGCCCCCATGGAGATTCCGGCGGACCGGGTGATCCGCGCCAGGGACGACCCCGCGTACCCGTTGCGGTCGAACTCGCGGGCGGCCGCTCGGACCAGGCTCCGTCGCGTCCGGGCGGCCCTCTCTTGCATCAACATCGGCCCTCTCTTGCCTCACCGTGGTCTTCCCCCGCTCGAACAGCGCCCGGCGTGCGGCCTGTTCATCCGACGTTAGTCCGCTCACACGGCTTAACCTTCAAAAAAAAAAGACACTATTATTTATATCTCGCGGTGAGGGTGTGCGGCACCCTCGCGCCGACCGGTGGAGGGGGAGCCATGACTCAGGGGGGAACCTTGCGGGTTGGGGGAGCCAGGGGAGCGCAGGGCACGCCGCCGGGCCCGGGCCCGGGCAGCCCGCGCCCGGGGAAGGCCACCGGGACGCTGATGGTCCGGGTGCTCGTGGTCGAGGACGACGCGGCCGCCGCCGAGGCCCGGGTGCGCGACCTGCGCCGCCAGGGCTACTCCGCGAGCAGCGTCGACACCGGGGCGGAGGCGCTGCGCACCCACCAGCACTCGGACCTGGTCCTGCTCGACCTCGACCTTCCCGACATCGACGGCCTGGAGGTCTGCCGGCTGATCAGGGAGGCGGGGGACAAGCCCATCATCTCCGTCACCGCGCGCGACACCGAACTGGACCGGGTCCTGGCCCTGCAGGCCGGAGCGGACGACTGCGTCGTGACCTCGTGCGGACTGCGCGAGATGACGGCGCGCATCGAGGCCGTGCTGCGCCGGTCCCAGCCGCAGCCGGAGCCCGTCCGGACGATCTCCCTCGACCCGCTCCACATCGACGTCGGGGCCCGGGAGGCCCGCCTGCGCGGGGAGCCGGTGAACCTCACGGCCAAGGAGTTCGAGTTACTGCACATCCTGGCCGCCAACCCGCAGAACGTGATCTCCCGCAGGGAGCTGATGGCCCGGGTGTGGGACACCAGCTGGGCGGACTCCAGCCGCACCATCGACACCCACGTCAGCAGCCTGCGCGCCAAGCTCGGTGCCAGCCGGTGGATCATCACGGTCCGCGGCGTCGGCTACCGGATGGGCCGCGGCTGACGTGCGGATGCGGCACCCGCGCCGAGCGCCGTCGCACCGGCCCCGGCGTCCGCACCCCCCCGGCGTCTGCGCCGACTGCCGCGGCCCCGGGGGCGGTCGCGGCCCGGCGGCGGGAGGGAACGCGGATGCGGCCCCCGGGTGATCGGCGGCTTCGGACGCCTCGATCACACAGGGGCCGCATCGGGTGCCGACCCGCCGGCCGCCGCCCGGACGGGGGCGGTCGCGGCCGGTTGCCGTCCGGCGGTGCGTCAGGCCGTGTCCGGCCGCTTGGCGGGGAAGGCGTGCGCGCGGGCGAGGACCACGACGAGCAGGACCGGTGCCAGCAGGGCCAGGACGCTCCACGGGAAGGAGGTGGGGCTCAGGGAGTCGAGCAGGATGCCGCCGACGGCCCCGCCGCCCGCCATGAAGGAGTTCCAGGTGGTGACCAGCAGGGCCTGTGCGCGGTCGCCGCCGGCGTCGGTGACCGCGGTCTGCAGCAGGGTGGCGACGCCGCCCCAGCCCAGTCCCCAGAGCACCATCGCCGCGTAGACCATGACGGGGCTGGCGGCCAGCAGGGCCAGCAGGACCGACGCCGCGATGAACAGGGCGGTGCTGCCGATGGTCAGCGCCCGCAGGCGCCGGTCGACGAGGGCGCCGGTGATGAAGATGCTCACCATGGAGGCGAGGCCGAAGACGAGCAGCACGATGTCGCGGGAGGCGCCCATGTCGTACTCGTCGAGGAAGGTGGCGATGTAGGTGTAGAGGATGTTGTGGGCCAGCACGTAGGCCGCGACCACGAACAGGACCGCTGCCACGCCGGGCAGGCGCAGGGCCCGCAGGATCGGCTCGCGGCTCTCCGGCCGCTGCCCCGGTGCGTCGGGTACCGACACGAGGATCCACACCAGCAGGGCGACCGAGACCACGGTCACCAGGCCGAAGGTCATCCGCCAGCCGAACAGCCCGCCCAGGAAGGTGCCCACGGGGATGCCCAGCGACAGGGCCAGCGGAATGCCGGCCATGGTGATGGCGATGGCCCTGCCCTGCAGGTGAGGGGGTGCCAGTCGGCGTGCGTAGCCAACGAGTTCGGCCCACACGACGGCCGCGGCGACACCGGCCACCAGGCGGAACGCCATGGTCAGGGCGTAACTGGAGGAGAGGGCGGTGACCGTGTTGGCGACGGCGAACACCATCACCGCGAGCAGCAGCAGCTGCTTGCGCCGCCAGCCGGCCGTCGCCACGGACACGGGGATCGCCGAAAGGCCCGTGGCGATCGCGTAGATGGTCAGGGACTGCCCGGCGGCGGACTCGCTGACCGACAGGTCGCGGGCCATCTCGGGCAGCACGCCCGCGGGCAGCGCCTCGGTCAGGATGCCCATGAAGGCGGCCGTGCCCAGCGCCAGCAGCGGCGAGAGGGGAAGCTTGCGGTCGTCGGTCGGCTTGGGGGATTCCGGCGGTGACTCAGTGTGGGAAGTAGTCATGGCTAGTATGCTCAAACCCTTACATAGATGTGAAGGTCAAGAAGGACCGATGTGAGGTGGGTCACATGCGTATCGGGCAGTTGTCAGAGCGCACCGGCACCTCCCGCCGACTGCTGCGCTACTACGAGGAACAGGGGCTGATCCGATCCGGCCGCTCCCGCAACGGCTACCGGGAGTACGACGAGGACTGCGTGGACCGGGTCCTGCAGGTCAGGGGGCTCCTCGACGCCGGACTGCCGACGCGGATCATCAAGCAGGTCCTGCCGTGCATCGACGCGCCCCGCACCATCCACGTCTCGGGCGCCACCGCCGAGACCATCGCCACGCTGGAGCACGAGCGCGACCGCATGACCGAACGCATCCGGTGCCTGGTCCGCAACCGCGACGCCATCTCCGGCTACGTCGAAGCGGTACGCCGGGCGTCGCCGCAGGCGGCTCCCGCGCAGGCCCCCGAGACGGCGGCCGCCCCGGCCTGACCGGCACCGCTGGGCCCCGGCCGGGCCGCAGCGGGCCGCCCCGCCCATCAGGCGGCCCCGGCCCGGCCGGTGTACTCGATGCGGTTGGACAGCACGACGCCGTGGCTGCTGACGTCGATGGTCACCCGGTCGCCGTCGGCGATCCGGAACCCGTCGTGGTAGCTGGCCTTGTCCGCGCCCAGCAGCACGTAGCTCACCAGCCCCGGCCGGCGCATCACCGGATACGAGAACAGGTGGTCCACCAAGTCCTCCACCCGGTGGTACAGGGCGTCCGCACCGCACGAGAAGGGGCCCTTCCAGGCCACCGCGCCGTCCCGCTCGATGGTGATCCGGCCGGTCACCGTCCGCGGAGGCGCGTCCAGGAACAGCCAGGGCGTCATGGACGTCTCGCACAGCTTGGAGTACGGGGTCCACCCCCACGGGTTCTGCAGGTGGTAGCCGATGTCGTTGAGGTCGTTGGCGAAGGTGTATCCGGCGTAGTGCGGGGTGCCGTCCTCGCCGTTGACGTAGACCAGAGCGACCTCCGGCTCCTCCAGCAGCGCGACCGTCGAGGCGGCCGCCGCCAGGGGCTCGTCCGGCATCCGCACCCAGGAGCCGAAGCCCTTGATCAGCCAGTTCGGCGGCCTGAACTCCGCCCGCGGGTCCGGGTCGTCGGCGTACTTGGACCGGTGCGTGCCCATGAACCCGGTCAGCAGGGCGTCCCCGCCGCCCGCGGGCAGCAGCGGCGGCAGCAGCCGCACCTGCGGGTCGCCGGCGGTCACCGTGAGCGCCTTGGCGCCCTCGGCGACCGCGGCGGCCACCGCCTGCGGGCCGCCGCCCGCCAGCAGCACCTCCCGCAGCCGCCCCTCGGCCACTCGGTACAGGGTCATGGCCTCACCGGGGACCGGCTTGCCCAGACCCGCGTACCGCAGGCCCTGGTACTCGCATTCGAAGAGGATGGACATGGTGGTCGAGGACCTCCTGGGTCGTGGAACGGAAGCCGCGGGCCGGGGCGCGCCCGGCACACGGCGGGGAACGGTGCTCACGGCCGCCCCGGCCCCGCGGGCCGGGCGGCCGGCGATCGGGTCACATCGCCCAGGACCTCGGCGATGCGGTCCAGGGACGCGCCGATCCAGGGGAGCCGCAGCGGGTCCGCGGCGCTCAGGGCGGCCGTGCGCTCGGCGGCGCTCTCGCCGTACAGGCGGCCGGTGGCCGCCCGGACCCGCAGCGAGCGCCCCGGCTCCCCGAAGGCGCTGCCCGGCAGCAGGCCCACCCCGTACCGCTGCGCGAACAGCGCGGCGAGCTCCGCGCCGCCGTGCACGCCGTGCACGGCGGCCAGCTGCTCCCGCAGCGGCTCGAAGTCCGGGTACAGGTAGCTCGTGGCCCGCACGGGCGCCAACTGCGCCCCCGCGGAGGCGAACCGGCGGGCCACCGCACGCACCACCGTCTCGTGCAGCCGCCGGGCGGCGGCGACGTGCGCGAGGACCTCGGCGGGCTCCTCGAAGGCGTACGCCGCCGCTGCCTGCACGGGCGCCGCGGTGCTCGACCAGATCTGGCTGGCGACGGCGACCAGCCGGGTGTGCACCGCACGCCCCAGCGGACCCTCGGGGAGCCGGGCCACCCCCGTCCGCCAGCCGCCGAGCGCCAGGTTCTTGGTCAGCCCGGTGGTCACCACGGTCCGCTCCGGGGCGAAGACGGCCGGGGAGACCGCCCGGTGGGCCGGGTCGAACACCAGGTCGCAGTAGATCTCGTCGGAGACCACGACCAGGTCCAGGTCCCGGGCCGCCTCGGCCAGGGCCCGCACGGTCTCCGGCGCCGCGACCGTGCCCGTGGGATTGTCGGGCAGGGTCACCACCACGCACCGCGGGTCGCGCCCGGCGGACCGGGCCAGCGCCACCGCCTCGCGCAGCGCCGCAGGATCGGGCACCCCGCCCTCACCCGGCAGGGTGGGCACGGGGACCGGCCGGGCCCCGGCCAGCTCGGCCTGCGCCGCGTAGCTGACCCAGCCGGGCACCGGCACCACCACGTCGCCGCCGACGGCCAGCATCAGGGCGAACAGCAGCGGCTTGCTCCCGGGACCGCAGACCACCCGCTCGGGGTCGGTGGGAAGGCCCCGCCGGCCCCAGTAGCCGGCGGCCGCGGAGCGCAGCTCCCGGCTCCCGGACACCGGGCCGTAGGCGTTGAGGTGCGCGGCCGCGGCGAGCCGCTCCCGCAGCGCGGGCAGGACCGGCAGGCCGATCTCACCGCTGGCCAGCGACAGGACCCGCTCTCCGCCGCGCCGACGGCGCTCCAGCTCCTCGTCGGCGGCGAGGGTCGCCGACATGGTCACCGGCGGGGGTGCGGGCATGGCAGCCTCCAACTGATCGGTACCCGACGGCCCTGATCCGGGCCGTCGGGACAGGCGGGGACAGGCGGGACAGGGGGGACAGGGGGGACACAGGGAAGGAGCGGGGGCCGGGGGGCGGCGCGGGGGCGGCCGCCCCCCGACGGGGGGACCGGGGGGCGGCGGGGGAGTCGCCCCCCGGGGCAACGGGGCCGCGGGGCGGATCACCCCCCGGCGTACAACTCCCTCAGCCGGACCTTGCGGACCTTGCCGGTGAGCGTCTTGGGCAGCTCCTCGACCACCTCCAGGCGCTCGGGGAAGAACCGCGGGTCCTGGCCGGCCCCACGCAGGTGGTCGCGGACCTCGGCCAGCGTGGGACGGCTCGGGCCGCGGGGGACCGCGACGGCCAGGATCGGGTCGTCGACCAGCCCGTTGGGGCCCACCAGCGCCGCCTCGGCCACCTTCGGGTGCCGCGAGATGATCGCCTCCAGCTCCGCCATCGGCACCACGATCCCGTCCCGCAGGATGGTGTCCCTGGAACGGCCCAGGATGCGGATGCCGCCGCGCCCGTCCTCACGCGCCACGTCACCGGTGTCGAACCAGCCGTCGCCGGTGAGCTCCGCGTCGAAGGCGTCCTGCTGCTTGTAGTAGCCGAGCGCCTGCGAGGCGCCGCGCGCCCGCAGCCGGCCCACCGCCGCCCGCTTGCCGGGGTCGTGGCATACGTCGATGCGTATCTCCATCGAGTCGATCGGCCGCCCGTGGCTGTGCGCCGCCCAGTCCTGGTTGTAGTCGAGCCGGCTGATGGTGACCGGCCCGAACTCCGACATCCCCCACACCGAGTACGTGCGCGCGCCGAAGGTGTCGCGCAACTCGTCCACCAGCTGCTGGAGCACCGGCGCCGCCCCGGTGACCGTGTGGCGCAGGCTCGACACGTCGTGCGGATCGACCTGCTGGGCCCGCGCGACACCGGAGAGCGTGGGCGGCGGCCCGTACAGCAGGGTGGCGCCGTACCGCTCGACCAGGTCCAGCAGGCCCGCGTGGTCCGGCCCGTCCTGGAAGGCGATCGTCCCCCCGAGCATCACCCCCGCCAGGACGCCCTGGCCGAAACCGGAGTAGTGCACCAGCGGGGTGGTGACCGCGACCACCAGGTCGTCGCGGAGCAGGAAGGTGTCCACGTACCCGCGCACACCCGAGTGCACGGTGTTCTGGCTGTGCACCACCCCCTTGGAGAAGCCGGTGGTCCCGGAGGTGAACAGCACCACGAACGGCTCGTCGGGCCGCAGCTGGCGCCCCTCCAGATCACTGGAGCGCAGCTTCTCCCAGTGCTCGGCGACGAAGTGGTCGTGGAAGTCGACCGCCCCCTGGGGAGCGTGCCCGCCGACCACCACCAGGTGCTCCAGCGGCAGTTCGGACCGCAGGGCGCCGACGGTCTCCGCGAGCGGATAGCCCTCCCACCGCGCCACCGTGATGCACACCCTGGCCTCGGTCAGCGCCAGCCGGTGGCGCAGCTCCTCCTCCTGGCACACCGGGGCCACCGGGCAGATGACCGCGCCGACCGCCATGCAGGCGAACATCAGCGGCACCATCTCCCACCGGTTGGGAAGCTGCACGGCGACCACGTCACCGCGCTCCACGCCCAGCTCCAGCAGGGCCCCCGCGAAACGGTCCGTGAGCCGGGCCAGCTCCGCGTAGTCCAGGGTGTCGGTCCGTGCCTCGTCCAGGCGCCGCCCGGCGATGGCCAGCTTCCGCGGCCTGGTCCGGGCCTGCAGCCGCAGGTCGTCCAGGAACGTCTCGTCCCGCCACCAGCCGCGCCGGCGGTACTCGGCCATCCGGTCCGCGGCCGCGGCCGAGGCCGAGGCCGGGACCGCAGACGTCGTGGTCATCGGCGCTCCCCGCGGCGGGCCGCGAGCAGCTCGGGCAGCGGATCGCCCGCACTGGCCGCGGCGATCTCCAACAGGTCCCGGGTATTGCGGCGCACCCGGTCCCCGACCCAGTCGAACACCCACGCCTTGCGGGCCCCGGCCTCCAGCTCGAACGGCACGACCCGGGTGACGGCCAGCGCCGCCGAGGCGGCCCCGCCGATGTTGGCGATCACCCCCGGCACCAGGACCGAGCCCGACGCCCGCGCCTTGTCCTTCGCCTCGGCGCTGGAGCTGAGATTGCCGCCCTCCACGACCAGGCGGGCCCGCAGACGGTGCACGTTCTCGGAGTTCAGCGCGTACTTCTGCGCCGCGAGGATCAGCAGGTCCGCCTCCACGTCCAGCCAGGCGTCCGGCGCCCCGGACACGTGCACGCCCTGCGGCAGCCGGGAGCGGTCGATCCGCCCGAACTCATCGGTGATCTCCACCAGTTCGGCCACCGGAAGCCGCTGCGCGCTGATGGTGCCCTCGATGTCGGCGACGCCCACGACCACGTGCCCGCGGTCCTCCAGGAACCGTGCGACCGCCCGCCCCACCGCACCGAAGCCCTGCACCACCACCCGCGCCGGCTCCGAGCGGCCGCCGGCCTCCAGGGCGGTCACCGCGGCCACCCCGACACCGTGCCCGGTGGCGTCGATCAGCGGCTCGTAGTACGTCCGCCAGTCGATCGGCATGTCCGGCGCGCCCAGCCGGTAGCGGGGGTCGTAGCCGGCCTCGTCGAAGAACACCGCCCGGTCGCCGGGGGTGACCCCCATGTCGATGCCCAGGTGGATCCCGCCGTGCAGCAGCGGCTTGACGGTCCGCCCGAAGGTGCGGAAGGTCTCCTCCCGGTCGCCGCCGTCCGAGACGATCCCGGCCTTGGCGCCGCCGATGGGCAGGCCGGCGAGCGTGAACTTGTGCGTCATGTCGCGGGCCAGGCCCGCTACCTCCGCCTCGGTGACCCCGGTGGTCATCCGGGTGCCGCCCATGGCCAGGCCGTCGTACAGCGAGTCGACGACCACCCAGCCCCTGAGCGCGCCGCCGCTGCCGTTCAGGTGGACGGTGAACGCGGGTTCCTGCGGGTTTTCCAGAACACTCATGGCCAAGTCCTCGGATACGTAGAAGAAGTCGGGGGAGTGCGGGCGCCCCGTGCGCGCCCGGCGGCGGTCACCGGTAGAGCTGCGTGAAGCCCCGCAGGATCTCCAGGCCGTCGCTGCGGAATTCCAGGTGCGCCTGCGCACCGAGGATCCGGCCGTCGTCCGAGCGCAGGAACTCCACGGGCGCGTGCTCGGAGCGGCCGATCGACCGGAAGCCCTCGGGGGCCTCCTCCAGGTAGAGGGTGTGCCGGTGGAAGACCGTCACCGTCGGCTTCACGTAGGTGAAGAGCGGTTCCTCCTTGTCGACCTGCACCTCGTACCCGCCGACCCGCTGCGGTCCCGGCGCGAGCCGGCCGCCCGCCGCGACCGCCAGGATCTGCATGCCGCCGCAGATCCCGAAGACGGGGACGTCCGAGCCGGTGACCAGGTCGATGAGCGGTTTGTAGTACTCCCGGTCGTAGGCCCGTACCTTGGTGCCGCTCAGCACGATCGCCTGGTAGCGGCCCTCCAGCCGGGCGGGCACGGACGACGCGTCCACCGCGTCGGTCTGCGAGCCGAGATCCTCGAAGCTGCGGCGGAGCTGCCTGAGGGACAGCGTCCCGTTGTCGACGACCAGTACACGGGGGTGTGCCACGGTCTTGCTCCTCACGTTCGCGTGATGACGGTGCCGGTACGGGCTGCGAGCAGGTCGGTGACGGGTGCGCTGCCGATGACCACGCGCTGCGCACCCCCCTCCAGGGCCTCGCCGGCGGCCCGCAGCTTCTTGCGCATCCCGCCGGTGGCGCCCTTGTCGCGGAAGGCGGCCGCGTCCGGCGCGCTGATCTCGCGCACCGGCTCCCCGTCGATCAGCAGGTGGGCGACATCGGTGACCAGGACCAGGTCGCGGGCGCCGGTGGCGCCGGCGATGGCGGCCGCCGCCCGGTCGGCATCGGTGTTCACCTCGCGGCCCGCCGCGTCGCGGGCCAGCGGCGTGACGAGGTAGGCGTGGCCGGGTTGCAGGTTCTTCAGCGGCGCCGCGTCCACCCCGGTGATCGGCCCGACCAGGTTGTCCAGCTCGACGAGCTGCTTGCCCTGCCACCACCACCGCTCGGCCTCGCCCGCACGGACCAGGCCGTCGCTGCCGAGCAGCCGCTCCGCGGTGATCCCGCGGCCCTCCAGCCGCCCCAGGACCTCCTCGGCCAGCTCGGCGCTGACCGTCTTGATGTCCTCGATGACCTCCGCGGTGGTCCAGCGGCTCTGGTTGCCGAACCGGTCGCGCAGGAACGCCGACGGCTCGCCGTAGCGGGGCCTGAGCCCGCGCAGCGGTTTGGACCAGCCGTGCACCAGGACCAAGGGGTGCTCGCGGCCGTGTGCGGCCAGGTCGTCCCACCAGGGTCCGCCGAGCTCGTCCAGGCAGCTGCCGCCGAGCTTGACCACGGTCGGAATCCGCCGCGCGGCCCCGGAGGTCCCGGGCGTTGCGGGCGTTGCGGGTGAAGGGGTCCGGTTCATGCGGGCATCACCGGCTCCATCGTCAGGCCCGTCTCCTCGGGCAGGGAGAACCGCTTGTTCGCGGCCTGCACGGCCTGGCCCGCCGCACCCTTGACGAGGTTGTCGAGGGCGGCGAGGACCACGATCCGGCCGCCCTCCTCGTCGTGCAGGACGCTCACATCGCAGTAGTTCGAGCCCAGCACGGCCTGGGGATCGGGCACCGGGATCAGCGTCTCGGTGTTGCGCCGCACCCGCACGAACCGGCTCCCCTTGTAGAACCGCAGGTACGCCCGCTGCAGCTCCCGCCCGTCCACCGCGTCGTCGGTGAAGACGTAGGCGCTGGCCAGCAGCCCGCGCACGTGCGACACCCCGTACGCCGACATCGTCAGCGAGCCGACACTGCCGGGCTTGCCGCGCTCCAGGAAGTCGCCGACCTCCGCCGCGTGCCGGTGCCCGGTGGGGGCGTAGGGGGCGATGGCGCCGTTGCGCAGCGGATGCAGGTCCGGGACGCGCAGCTGGACGCCGCCGCCGCTGGAGCCGCTCTTGCCGTCCACGACGACGGTCTTCAGGTTCAGGCCCAGGCCCAGGGTCAGCGGGGCCAGCCCCAGCGTGATCGCGGTGGCGTAGCAGCCGGGCACCGAGATCAGCGGGGCGCCGACGAGCTGGTCGCCGACCAGCTCCGGCACCCCGTAGACGAAGCGGTCGGCCAGCTCGGTGCTGCGCGCGGCCTTGGGGTACCAGCGCTCGTGCAGTTCGGGGGTGCGGATGCGGAAGGCGCCGCTCAGGTCGATGACGCAGGCGACCCGGTCGGCGAGCTGCGCGGCGAGCGCGGCCGACACCGGGGCGGGCGTGGCGAGGAACACCACGTCGCACCGGCCGGCGACCGCGTCGGCCGTGACCGGTTCGACGCTCAGGCCGCCCAGGTCCAGGCGGAGCCCGGGGTGCAGCTGCGCCGGGCGCTTGCCGGCGCTGGAGCTGCCGCCCAGGAAGGTCAGTTCGAGTTCGGGATGCTGGTGGACCAGCCGGATCAGCTCACCGCCGGTGAAACCGGAGGCGCCGACGATTCCCACACGGATCATGCCAGGCTCTCCTGCACGTGACGGGCGACGGCCGAGGGGATGTCCACTCCCGTGGTCGAGGCCACGCCCCGCCAGGCGGGGGCGTGGTTGACCTCGTTGACGAGGTAGCCCGCCGGCGTCTTGAAGAGGTCGACCCCGTAGATCCCGGCGCCGAGCCGGGCCACCACGCCGTCCACGACCTTCTGCACCTCGGGGTCGGCGGCCAGCGCCCGGCTCTGGCTGCCCAGGGCCGCGTTGCTGCGCCAGTCGCCGCCGGCGCTCTCGAACTCGGCGGCGGCCACGATCCGCTCCCCGACGACCAGGCAGCGGATCGAGCCCCCGCCCAGGTAGGGCTCCACCAGGCAGGCCTGCTCGAAGGCGTGGCCCAGGTCCTCGACGTAGTCGTAGACCGAGTGCGCCAGGTCCGCGTCGCGGATCAGGGTGACGCGCTTGCCCATGCCGCCGTAGACCGGCTTGAGGACCACGGGCAGCCCCAGGTCCTCCAGTGCCCGGTCGAAGTCCTTGCGCGACAGCACGAGCCGGAAGTCGGGCACCGGCACGCCGGCCGCCTTCAGCACGGCGCGCAGCACCAGCTTGTTCTCACAGGCGTGGATGGCCGCGGCGGAGTTCAGCACGGGCACGCCCGTCGACTCGGCCAAGGTGGCGAGCAGTCCGCCGCGCGTGTAGCTGCGGCTGCGGATCAGCAGGGCGTCGTAGCCCCCGATCGAGGGGGAGAGGGGGCCGCCGAGCGAGAGGGACCCGTCGTCGACCCAGTCGATCTGCAGGCCCAGGGCCGGGGCGGCCCCGATCAGCTGGCGTTCCTCCCAGCCGACCCGGTCCGCGACGATGGCGACTCTGCCGCCCATCTCACTGGCCCCAGTCGCGGAGCTGTACTTCGACCATCTGCAGGCTCAGCCGGCCGTCCTGGATGTCCTCGACGCGCAGCGTGAGCATGCACTCGGGGCAGGCGAAGGTCTCCCCCTGGACGATCGGCGGCACCGTCAGGTCGGTCTCGCACTCAGGGCAGACGCCGTTGAGGGTGGCGGTAGACATGGGTCAACTCCGTTTGCTGTACGGGATGGGGTGGATGCGGGACAGGTGCCGGCCCGGCCCGGGGCGGCCGGAGCGGCTGCCGCGCGGGTGCGCGCAGAGGTCGCGGGGGCCCACGGCGGGGACACGGCGGGGACACGCGGGGGCGGGGGTGGTGGCGCGGTGGTGGCGGCGCTCAGGCGGACGGCAGGCCGGCCGACCGGAAGTCGACGGCCGCCTTGCGGATCGCGTCCCGGTCCAGCAGCGGACGCCCGCCGCGCTCCTGCCGCTCGACCAGCCAGGGCGTGAACGCCTCGACGTCGACGACGACGCCCGACTCGGCCAGCGCCCACGTCACCAGCGCGGGCGTGAGCCGCGTACGGACCGACAGCTCACGGGTGTTGCCCACCAGCTCCGCCGGCAGCGTCTCGTACGCCTCGGGGTGGGTGAGCTGGCCCGGCAGCTCGTACGCGAAGGAGTGCGGCGTCGTCGGCCCCGACTGGAAGGCCCCGCCCAGGCCCGCGCCCCTGAGCGCCGCCCGCGACAGCCCGGTGAGGTGGGTCAGGTCGAAACGCGTGTCGCCGTGGATGACGCGCAGCGAGGTCAGCAGCTCCGCCAGCGGCGCGTTGCCGCCGCGCTCGCCGATCCCGCCGACCGTAGCCGAGACCCACCGCGCACCCGCCCGTACGGCGGCCAGGGAGTTGGCGACGGCCATCCCCAGCATGTTGTGCGAATGGATCTCGATCTCCGAGCCGTCGATCGCGGTGAGGTCGGCGACCACCTCCTCCATCTGCCATGGCGACAGGTAGGCGACGGTCTCCGCGAGCCGGAACCGGTCCGCCCCGGCCTCGAAGCCCGCCGTGACGTACGGGACGAGCCGGCCCCGGGGGGTGCGGGCGCCGTCCTCCCCGCTGAAGGTGACGTGGAAACCGCGCTCCTTGGCCTGCGAGATCGCCGAACGCGCCAGGACGTGCAGGTACTTGGCGCTCGGCGTGCCCAGCTTCAGCCGGGCGTGCTGCTCCGAGGTGGGTATCGAGTACATGATGTGCCGCACGCCCAGCCGCTCGGCCTCGTCCAGCGCCCGGGCGACCTGCTGGCGGTCCTGCACCACCACCAGCGTCATGCTGCGCTCGGGACCGACGGCCTCGTGGGCGGCCAGGACGAGGTCGGCGTCCTTCGAACCGGGGCCGGAGACCATCCCCACCTCGACCAGATCGACCCCGGTCTTCACCAGCAGGTCCGCGATGACCGCAGCGTCCTTGGGGCCGAACTCGACGCCCGCCATGTGCGCGGAGTCCCGCAGTGTCGCGTCGGACACATGGGGAAGACCATGCGGAAGACTTCCCCCGTGCTCTGCCGCGTGCTCTGCTGACGCCATTGCGTTTCCTTCCTTTTCCAGAGCCGTATTCCGTCGTCGCCGGCCGACTCTGCGCTGAATTCACGTCACCTGGAACGGATGGGCGGATCACGCCGAAAGCAGGGCGATGTGGAGACGTGGAGCGTGTCGCTGCCGCTGAACATGCTGGTCCACCCACCGCACCGGCACAACGGCCCCCATGTCAGAACCTTGTCAAGGACTGTGACGGAACGTTGTGGTCGGTCAGGTTTGCGAATTCCCCGCAGGCCCGACGCCAAATATCCGGCCGGGCCTCCGGAGCGGCACACATCTCCCGATACGTTGTTCGGATTCATTTCGACGCAAGGAGACGGATTCGATGATCCGAAAACCCTTCGAGCGCTCCCGATCCGGAAAGACACCCCCCGCACACCGGCGGCTGCCCGACCCGCGGCCCCGCACGACAGGCGCAGGAAAGGGAAGACGATGAGGTTTCCGCATTCCCCCGCCGGCGGCGCCGCCGGCGGCGCCGAGCCGATCCTGGCCGAGCGGGCCCGCGAGCTCGCCGACCGCGTCGCCCGGCCGACCGCCGCCGCCCGCGACCGCGAACGCCGCTGGGACCCGGCGGTCTTCGCCGCACTCGCCGACCCCACCACCGGCCCCGGCCTCGCCGGACCCCTCGTGCCGCGCGCCCTCGGCGGCGGCGGCCTCTCCGCCACCCAGACCTGCGCCCTCCTGGAAGGACTGGGCGAGGGAGCCCGCGACCCCGGCCTCGCCCTCGCCGTCGGCGTCCACGCCGTCCTCGCCACCGTCCCCCTGAGGGCCTTCGGCGACCCCCGCCAGCGCAGGCACTACCTGCCCCGCATGGCAAGCGGCGAATGGACCGGAGCCCTGTCGCTGCGCCAGACCCAGGGCGCCGCCCTCACCCCCACCGTCACCGCCCGCCCCGACCCCGCCAAGAGGGGCGGCTGGCTCCTGGCCGGCGAACTCGACCTCGTCGCCGGCGCCCCCGTCGCCCACCACTTCCTCGTCATCGCCGCCCACCCCGACGGCAGCCGCACCGCCTTCGTCGTGGACCGCACCACCCCCGCACTGACCGTCCAGGACACCGGCCCCACCGCCATGGCCACCTGCCCCTGGGGCCGGCTCGTCCTGGACGACAGCCCGGTCCCCGACCACGCCGTCCTGGGCACCACCGGCGCCGCGGCAACCCAGACCGAACCCCTCCTGGCCGCCCTGGACTGGGTGTTCTCCAGCGCACCCTGGCTCGGCGCCATCCGCGCCCTGACCCGCGACGCCATCGGCGACGCCCGCGAACGCCACCTCTTCGGCCGCCCCCTGGCCCACGGCCAGTCCACCCGCTTCACCCTGGCCGACCTCGGCACCCGCTACGAACTGGCCGCCGGACTGCTCTACCGGGCCGCCGGACAGTTCGACGCCGGCGGCCACCCCTCCCAGCAGGACGCCGCCGCCGCCCGCCTGTTCACCGCACAGGCCGCCCGCACCGTCACCCAGGCCGCCGCCGACCTGTCCGGACCGCTGCCCCCCGCCGGCGACCACCTGACCGAACGAGCCCACCGCGACGCACTGTTCTTCGCCGGGACCGGAGGCGGCACCGAGGTGCTGCGCCCCGTGATCGCGGCCTCCCTGCTCGGACTCGGCTGACCGTGAGGACGACACACACCGACATGAACCACCACCGACGCCCCGACACCGCACCCGCCTTCCCCGGCATCGCCGCCCGCGCCACCCAGACCGACACCACCGGCGCCATACCCCCCCAGAACTGGCAGGACATCACCGACAGCGGATACCTGCGCCTGTTCCACCCCCCGGAAATCGGCGGCACCGGCGCCGACGGCCACGCCCAGGCCGAGGCCATGGAGTCACTCGCCCGCGCCTGCTCCGGCACCTACTGGTCGGCGACCGTCTCCGCCCTGCTGTGCGGCAAGCTCATCTCCACCTACGGCGACCCCGTCGTACACCGGCGGCTCCTGGACCCCCTCCTGTCCGGAGAGAAGACCGCCGCCTTCGCCATCGTCGAAGGCGCCGCAGGCAGCGACGCCGGCACCTACCGCACCACGGTGCGCCCCGCCGCGGGGCCCGGCGGCGGATTCCTCATCAGCGGCGAGAAGTCCAGGATCACCAACGCACCCGACGCCGACCTGGCCGTCACCCTCGCCCGCCGCGAAAAACCCGACGGGGACGACGGCCCCGACTGGTGCCTGGCCTTCGTGGACCTCCACCAGAGCGGCGTACGCCGCTACGACATCCCCCACATGGGCCTGCGCGGAATGCCCTGGGGCGGCATCGTCATGACCGACGCCCACGTCGCCGACGCCGACGTGGTCCCCGTCCCCTTCACCGAACTCGCCGAAGGCATGACCTGGGGCTGGCTCCTGGTGTCGATCGCCGCCATCGCCACCGCCGAATCGGCCCTCCAGGCCTGCCTGCGCCACGCCCGCGAACGCGTCTCCTTCGGCCGGCCCCTGGCCCACATGGAGGGCGTACAGGCCCAACTCGCCGAATCCCGGGCCCAGATCGACGCCGCCCGCCTGCTGGCCCGCCGGGCCTCGGCCGAGCGCGCCGCCGGCCGCTCCGCCCGGGACCTGATCGGCATGCTCAAGATCTACGCCACCGAAATGGCCGTCGAGGTCACCGGGCGCGCCGTACAGATCCACGGCGCCTGGGGCGTGACCTCGGGACACGAGGTCGAACGCCACTACCGCGACGCCCAGATGAACGTCATCGGCGCCTTCGCCACCAACCGGCTCCGCGAGCAGGTCGCCGAGGGCATGGGCCTGGGCCCGGCCGTCTACCAGGCCTTCGACTGGATCACACCCGCAGGCCTGGGCCACGACCCCACCGGCCTCGACGGCCTCCCGCACCCCGCCGCGGCCGCCGCCTCCTGACCCTCCCGCACCCCGTCCGCCCGCCGCCCCACCGGCGGGCGGACGGCCCCCGCACCCGCACCCGGGCCGAGGGCCGCCCCGACCGCGCCGCAGCGGGCGCGTTCTCCTGCCCGCCTGCCGGAATAAGAAACACATAAGAACCGAGTGCATGTACGGGGCGGGGCCGGGCATGCGGTGCCTCGGAGGTTGATAACTATGGTTCCCCTGCTTCTCGTTCTTCTGCTGGCCCTGATCCTCTTCGGCGCGGGTTTCGCGGTGAAGATTCTCTGGTGGGTGGCGATCGCCGTTCTGGTCCTGTGGCTGATCGGTTTCGTCGCCCGCCCCAAGGGCGGTAGCGGCCGCTGGTACCGCTGGTAGCCGCAGACGAAAGCGCAGTCCAGGCACTGCACGGCGGCGGCCTGCCACCCCACTTTCCGAAGGGGGCGGCAGGCCGCCGCCATGTCGTCGTACGGCGTCCTGGTCGTCCGGTACCGGGTGAAAGCGGATATCGCGGGTACCCGCACGACAACCGGGGCGGCCGCCGTGACGCAGCAGGGGACCTGCTCACCTCCAACGATCGACGGCCGCCCCGGCCCCCCGACGAGAGCACCCGAACAAGCACGACCGCCACGGGCCGCCCGCACCCCGTCCGGCAGGGCCCGGGGCGCCCGCTCAGCCGGCCGGCGCGTGCGGGAGCGCCGTGTAGAGGGCCTCGGTGAACCCGGTGACCTCGCGGAAGCCCAGCCTGCGGTAGAGCCCGACGGCCGTGGCGTTGTCCGCCCGGACGTTCAGCCCGATGTGCTCCACGCTCCCGTCCAGGCGCCGGCACAACTCGGCGACGCATGCCCCGCCCGCGCCCCGGCCGCGCACCCCGGGGTGGGTGGCCACGTTCCCGATCGCCGCGACCCGGTAGGCCGCCGAATGGACGTGCACGCCCGCGACGGCGACCAGCCGCCCCTCCTGCCGGGCGCCCACGTACTGGCCGGTGTCGAGCATCCGGTGGTCGAACCAGTTGCCCGGATACGCCTGCGCGAACAGCTCCAGCAGCTCCGGCAGGTCGCTCCGGCCCAGCGGCGCCGGCCGCCACGGACCACCCGGGTGCCGGGCTGCGGGACCCGGATCGGTGAGGACCATCCGCAGCAGGGCGGCCTGCGAACGCGCCGCGTACGCCGACTCCAGCACCTTGCCCACCGCCCCGGTCACGTGCCCGAAGAAGCGCCGGGGCAGGACGGGCAGCAGCGCACCGGCCAGCTCCTCCAGCTCACCGGCCTCCCCGGGCCGGGAGAAGGCGAGCACGGTAGGGATCTCCCCGACCGCGTACACCAGAGCGACCGGGCCGCTCTCCGACACCGTGTACCAACTGGTGTGGGGCCACAGCAGATCGTCGAGGTCGCCGAGTTCCATCAGGTGCATCGCCGGGTCCCGCCCGAAGCGGGCGGCCAGGGCGGATCGGTCGTGAAGGCTGCGCAGGGTCACCCGCCCAGCCTACGGCGACCCCCCGTGGGCCCGGCCGGCGCGCCTCGCGGCCCGAACCGGCCCCGCAGCCCGAACCGGCCCCGCCCACCACCCCCACCGCGGACGGAACCACCCCGATATCCTGCACGGTCCCGAACAGGCCAGGGAGGCCCACCACCATGAGCAGCACGACGCCGTCCTTTCCCGAGCGGATCGAGCTCACCGGCGAAGGCCTGGTCCTGCGCGACTGGACGGAGGCGGACCTGGCCGCGATGCCGGACCTGTTCGACCACCCCGACATCGCGTACTGGACACCGATCGTCTCGCCCTTCGACGAAGCGGCCGCCCGCGCCCGCCTGGACCGCGCCCGGCAGCTGCGCGCGCAGGGCGCGGCCGTCCTCCTCGCCATCACCGTCGACGGCGGCGCACCGCTCGGCGAGGCGATGCTGCGGCGCGCCCCCGAGGGCACGGAGCTGGGCTACGCCGTCGGCCCCGCACACCGCGGCCAGGGGCTGGCGGCGCGGGCGGTGCGGGTGCTGGCCGCGTACGCCTTCGAGCAGCTCGGCGCCGAGCAGGTGATCCTGGAGCTGGAGGCCGAGAACGCCGCCAGCGTCGCCGTGGCCACCAAGGCCGGCTTCGCCCTGCTGGACGTACCGCCCCTCACCGGCGAGGAGAAGGGGCGGCCCTACACCCTGCAGACCTGGGGCCTGAACCGCCCCTGACCCCCGCCGCCACCGGCGCCGCCGCCCGACTTGAGACACCGCCCCATCGGCGTAGCGTGAAATGGAGGCCCGGCCACCCGGCGGACGGCGCCGGACAGCGTGCGGGCGCGAGGAGCGTCGGCGATGGGAAAGATCTCCCTGGACCAACTGCGCGAACAGGTGCGCGGCGCGGTCGTCACCCCCCGGGACGCCGCCTACGACGAGGCGCGCACGGTCTACAACGCCATGATCGACCGCAGGCCCGCGGTCGTCGTCCGCTGCGCCGGCGCCGCCGACGTCATCGCGGCGGTCGACTTCGCCCGCGAGAACGAGCTCGACCTCGCGGTCCGCGGCGGTGGCCACAGCGTCCCCGGCTTCGGGACCTGCGACGACGGCGTCGTGGCCGACCTGTCCGCGATGCGCGGCGTCCGCGTCGACCCCGCCCGCCGAACGGCACGCGCCGAGGGCGGGGCGACCTGGGGCGACTTCAACGCCGCCACGCACGTCTTCGGCCTGGCGACGACCGGCGGGATCGTCTCCACCACCGGCGTCAGCGGACTCACCCTGGGCGGCGGCATCGGATACCTCAGCCGCGGACAGGGCCTGAGCTGCGACAACCTGCTCTCCGCCGACGTGGTGACCGCGGACGGCCGACTGCTGGTCGCCAGCGAGCAGGAGAACGAGGACCTCTTCTGGGCGCTGCGCGGCGGAGGAGGCAACTTCGGCGCGGTGACCTCCCTCGAATTCCGGCTGGCTCCGGTCAAGGACGTCTACGGCGGCCCCATCCTCTTCGAACTGGACGACGCCGGCACCGTCCTGCGCGCCTTCCGCGACCTCATCGCCGACGCACCGCAGGAGCTGGGCGGCTTCCCCGCCTTCCAGATCGCCCCGCCCCTGCCGTTCATCCCGCAGGACCGGCACGGGGACACCTTCATCCTGATCGTGTCCTGCTGGTCCGGCCCGGTCGAAGACGGCGAACGCGCCCTGCGGCCCTTCCACTCGTTCGCGCCCGTGGTCGCCGAGCACGTCGGCCCCATGCCGTACCCCGCCCTGAACAGCGCCTTCGACGCCCTCGTCCCGCCCGGACTCCAGCACTACTGGAAAGCCAATTTCGTCACCGAGCTCACCGACGCCGCGATCGAGGCCCACACCCTGCACGGCCCCCGCGTCCCCGCCGTGAACTCCACGGTCCACATCTACCCGATCAACGGCGCCTGCCACCAGGTCGCACCGGACGCCACGGCCTTCGCCTACCGGGACGCCTCGTTCGCCACGGTCATCGCCGGCATGTGGCCCGACCCCGGCGACAACGAGGCCAACACCGCCTGGGTGCGCGACTACTACGAGGCGACCGCCCCGCACTCGCAGGAGGGCGGATACGTCAACTTCATGGCCGGCGACGACCAGGACCGCGTCCGCGCCAACTACAAGGGCAACTACGACCGCCTCGCCACGGTCAAACGCACCTACGACCCGGGCAACCTGTTCCACCTGAACCAGAACATCAAGCCCTGACCCCGGCCGTGCACGGGGGCGGCGGCTCCCGGGGGCCGGCGGCCAGGCCGAGGAGTACGCATGAGCGGCACCGACGCGATCGACCCGAGCACCCCGCCCACCGGCACCGGCTGCCTGGAGTGCGAAGCGGCGGGCGGCTGGTGGTTCCACCTGCGCCGCTGCGCCCGGTGCGGCCACATCGGCTGCTGCGACTCCTCCCCGGCCCAACACGCCACCGCCCACTGGAAGACCACCGGCCATCGGCTGGTGCAGAGCTTCGAGCCGGGCGAGGCGTGGTTCTGGGACTACGGAAAGAACGAGCTGTACGAGTCCGGACCCGAACTGGCGCCGCCCGGCGACCGCCCGGCCGACCAGCCGGTGCCGGGACCGGCCGGCCGCGTACCGCAGGACTGGACGCGGCAACTGCACGCCTGACCGGACCCCGAAGGCCCAGGCTCACCGGACGGGCCGGGGACCGCCCGAGGCCCCGGCCGCCGGGCGTCAGCCGAGCCGGTGGCGGACCCAGACGTTCGGCTCGACGTAGACCGCGTAGCCCTGCTCCGGATCGCAGTGGACCGGGGTCAGGGCGCCCGGGACGCGGACCGGACCCGGGGCGTCGAAGGGCAGGCCCGTCCAGGTGCGCCACTCGGCCAGGGAGGCCGTGATCGTCATCGACAGGGGGGCCACCGAGTCGATGACCCCGCCGGCACGGACGTGGACCCGCAGCCACGGGTCGTGCGGCAGGCCGTCCGGGCGGGTGCGGTACGCGTACTCGTGGATCGAGGTGTCCGGCTCGGCCGGCTTGCCGCTGGGCCGGACCGGAGCCACGACCTCGGCGAAGCCGTGGGCGCGGGCGTTGTCCCGCAGGGCGGCGAGCATCAGGCCGGAGAGGCCCTCCCCCTGCCGGTCGGTGGCGATGGTGATCTCGATCGCGCTCACCGTGTCGGGCCGTACCCCGCGCCGCAGGTCCGAGAAGGCCCACATGAGGACCTGGTCCCAGCCGCGGGCGGGCAGCGCACCGTCCCGCCCGGGCGCGTGCAGCGCGAAGGGGACGCTGAACGCCCGGCCCACCACCGCTTCGCCGTCCGTGGCGACCAGGACGTACTGGGGCAGCTCGGTGGTCATCCGCGGGTACAGCAGCCAGGCGAGGCAGTCGTGGGCGGCGAACTGCGGCCACGGGTCCTTCATGTCCCACAGGCGGTCGGCCAGTTCGGGCCGCTCGGCCAGCGTGGTGATCGTGATACCGGTCATCCCCGCAGGCTAGGCCGGTGCGACGGGCACCCTCAACAAGGTTTCCGCCCCAGCCGTCACGGAGCCACAGCGTGCCGGTCCTGCCCCCGGAGCTCCGGTTGTTCCGGCGGGCAGCGGGCAGAGAAAATGGGCTGGTTGTCGCCGGGAGGGAGCAGACGGATGGAACAGCGGGTACGGGTCGAACCGGACCGGGACGGCGTACGCCTCATCGTGTGCGCCGGAGACTTCGACCAGGACACACTGGAACCCCTCACCACGGCCGGCACCGCGGCCGCCGGGGACCCCGGCGTACACCGCATCGTCCTGGACCTCCGCCAGGTCACCTTCGCCGACTCCTCCATGCTCAACCAGATGCTGCTCCTGCTGCGCACCGGCCGCCTGGTCCTGGCCGGGCCCCTGCCCCACCAGCTCGACCGGCTCCTCGTCCTCACCGAGACACGCGACATGTTCACGGTCGCGGACGACGCCGAAGCGGCACGCACCCTGTAGCCCCGCCCGCGCCTCGTCGCGGACGACCCCCACGGCATGACACGCGGCCACCGCGGGTACCGCGGCGGCCGGGACGGATGAGGTATATTAGATCTTGTCCGCGGCCGGGATTCCCGGTGGTGGGACTCGCGTTGGTGGTCCAAGGAAAGGCACCCCACTTCCCGTGGGGGGATGCAGGTGCAAGGCCTGCCCAGCGCTCGATCAAGGCCCCGGCCTCCTCAGGGAGGCCGGGGCCTTCGCGTATCCGCGTATCCGTGTATCCGCCGCACCTGACCGCCGCCGGGCGCGGCCGGTCCGTGCGGGCCCCGAACGCCACGTCCGATTTCCGCCAGCGACCCTGCCCCCGTACCGATTTGATTGAACCCGTAACCACTTTGGGGCGATCGAGGAGGAACACCATGAACGGCAAGGTGGCACTGGTGACGGGCGGCAGCAGGGGCATCGGGGCGGCTACCGCACTGCGGTTGGCCGAGGACGGCGCGGACGTCGCGTTCACCTACGTCAGCGACGAGGAGGCCGCCGCGAAGGTGCTCGGCGCGATCGAGGCGACGGGCCGGCGCGCCCTGGCCGTACGGGCCGACGCCGGCGACCCGGAGGCCGCCCCCGCGGCGGTGGAGCGGACCGTACGGGACCTCGGCGGGCTCGACGTCCTGGTCAACAACGCCGGCGTCGGCGTGCTCGGCCCGCTGGAGGAGCTGACCGGCGCCGATGTGGACAGGGTGCTCGCGATCAACGTCCGCGGGGTCTTCCTGACCACCCGGGCGGCCGCCCCCCGGCTCGGCAGCGGCGGCCGGATCATCACCATCGGCAGCTGCTTGACCCGGCGGGTGTCGGAACCGGGCGGCACGCTCTACACGATGAGCAAATCGGCGCTGACCGGACTGACGAAGGCACTGGCCCGGGAGCTGGGCGGGCGCGGGATCACCGCGAACATCGTCCACCCGGGCCCGGTGGACACGGACATGAACCCGGCGGCCGGACCCTACGCGGGCCCGCAGGCGTCCCTGACGGCCCTCGGCCGCTTCGGCACCCCCCGGGAGGTCGCGGCCGTGGTGTCCTTCCTCGCCGGTGCGCAGGCCTCGTACGTCACGGGCGCCGAGTTCTGCGTGGACGGCGGCCACGCGGCATGAGGCCCGCCGCCGGGCCGGGGAACCGGGACCGCGCCCGGCGCGACCGCCGCCACCCCCTCCTCTAGCCTCGGACCCGAGGGACCCGAAGGACCCGCACCCGCACCCGGAGGACGGCGCCATGGCCTCGATGCCGCAGAAGATCACCACGTTCCTGATGTTCGAGGGCAGGGCGGAGGAAGCCCTGACCTTCTACACCTCTCTGTTCGAGGACTCCGAGGTCGTCGACATCAGCCGCTACGGCGCCGACGGGCCGGGGGAGGAGGGCACGGTCCTGCGCGCCACGTTCTCGCTCGCCGGACAGCGGTTCATGTGCATCGACAGCCACGTCAAGCACGAGTTCGCCTTCACCCCGGCGGTCTCCCTCTTCGTCGAGTGCGACACCGAGGCCGAGCTGGAGCGCCTCTACGGCGCCCTCGCCGAACAGGGGACGGAGCTGATGCCCCTGGGCTCGTACGGCTTCAGCGCCAGGTTCGGCTGGGTGAACGACCGCTTCGGCGTCTCCTGGCAGTTGAACCTCGCCGGCTGACCGGCAAGGCGTCCGTGCGGCACGTTCGGCACCGACCGCCCGTAATCGAACTGACCCGAGGATCCTGCGGCCGCGGCCCCCGGGAAAGTATGATCAAGCAATGTCTGACATGACCGAGACCACGCCCGGCTGGCTGACCAGGGACGAGCTGGAAATGGCCAGGGCCCGGATGCCGATCCTGTACGTCGAGGCCGTGCCCGTGCGCGTGGACGCCAGCGGCGAAGTGACCGGCATCGGGCTGCTGCTGCGCATCGGTCCGGACGGAACGGTCAACCGGACCCTGGTGTCCGGCCGCGTCCTGCACCACGAGCGGGTCCGCGACGCACTGCTGCGCCACCTGGAGAAGGACCTCGGCCCGGTGGCCCTGCCCCACGTTCCCACCTCCCTGCAGCCCTTCACGGTCGCCGAGTACTTCCCCACGGCGGGCGTCACCTCCTACCACGACCCGCGCCAGCACGCGGTGTCCCTCGCCTACATCGTGCCGGTGACCGGTGACTGCCGGCCCCGGCAGGACGCCCTGGACCTGGTCTGGTTCAGCCCGCGCGAGGCGGCCTCCCCGGCCGTGCAGAACGAGATGCCGGGCGGGCACGGCGTCCTGCTGAAGCAGGCGCTCGCGCATGCGGGACACGCCTACTGAGCCCGTCTCCCGACGACACCGGCCCCGCGGCCGAGGCCGCGGACGCCGTGTCCTGCGGACCCTCCGCAGGGGGGTGCGCGCACAGCGGGAACAGCCGGATGCGGGTGTGCCGCCGGGGAGCACGGCCCGGACGTGGGACGTTGGACCGGCGAAGGGGGGCGATTCGTTGCGCACCCCGCACGACCCGAGCGATGAGGAGGCACCCGTGAGCGCGGCCGACGAGGAACGGCAGTGGCCGGACGAGGTCAGCGTCGACAACGCGAGGACGACGCTGCTGCAGCTCCTCGCCCGGGCGGGGGTCCCCTCCGGTGACGCGCGGGAACTGATCGGGCTCGTCGAGGCGGGCGCGCTGGCCCTGGCGCACGATGAGCTGGGCGCCGCCGGCCGCAGCGCACCGGGGGACAAGGGCGAGGCGTACGAGGCGGGTTGGCTCGACGGCGCCGCCGGCCTCCTGGAGGAGCTCGGCACCGTCGCCGAGCGGGCCCTGCGGCAGGTCGTGGGGGAGGAGGGGTTGCCGGGCCCGGCCGGGGGCCATCCGCGGCCCGGGCGCATGGAGGTGGAGCGGGCGCAGGTGGCGCTCACCCCCCTGTACCTGTCCTTCGCCGCGGTCTCGGAGCTGGACCCGGAGGTGACCGACGAGGTGCTCGCCACCGTCCTCACCACGATGAGCCCCCGGCAGCGGGCCGGGTACGCCGGGCGGCTGACGGCATTCGCCGCGGCCCACCGGGCCCGGCTGGAGCGGCTGTTCGCGGCGTACGGACCGGGCAGCGCCGTCACCGTGCACGGCCGCTACTCGCTCCTCCACTCCGCCACGAGCATCGCCGTACTGGAGCGGCTCATCGCCGCGCCCCGGGAACTGCGGCAGGAGTGGGACGCGGCGGAGCTGCCCCCCGCGTGGCTGGACGGCCTGACGACCGCCTGGAGCACCCCGGCCTGACCGCAGCCCCCGCCTCCGGCTGCCGCCCACGGCGCCCGATTTCCTCATCATCGAACACGCGAAAATCTATCCCCGTCAGAGTAGACATTGGGCGATGGCGTGGTTATGGTTTCTCTCGTAGCCAGAGAGACCGAAGGGCCCGGCAGAAACGAACTGCCGGGCAGCAGTTACAGGAAGTACCAGCAGTACCGAGCAGTTCCGCAGGACGGTGCGGTGGTGGAGCTTCGAAGCCAGGGTTGTTGCAGGACGGCGACGGGGCTGGCGACCGGACCGGGTGGCCCGCAGTG
>NZ_JBHXSC010000064.1:0-42675 GCF_042716505.1 Streptomyces sp. NPDC058674 | reverse complement strand
GGGCCGCACAGGCCGAAGGGGCCGCGCGGGCCGAAGGGGCCGCGCGGGCCGGGCCGAACGGGCGGGCCGCGCCGGCCGGGCGGGCTGGGCGGCTGCTCGCCCGGCGTGCGCCGGGAGCCGCCGCACTGGCCGCCGCCGTACTGGCCGCCGCCGCCTTCGTGTCCGGCGCCGCGCCCGCGCTCGCCCTCGCCAACCCCGCGCACTCCCGCCCGGCCGGCGGTCCGGACCCGGGACACGGGGAGCTGGCCGGAACCGTCGCGGGGGCCGGCCGGGAACGGCCCGGCCGGCCCGTGGGCGACCGGGTGAACCGGGAGGCGATGGTGGCCACCCGGCCGCTCCCCGTACGGCCGCCCAACCGGCCCTCGCCCCCGCCCTCGCCCCCGCCGCGCCCGCGGTCCGAACCGACCGCGGTGGCGACCGGGCCGGTCACCGCGCTCGGCACCGGACCCAACGAGCGGGCCGCCGACCTGGCCGCGCACCTGCTGCCACTGGGCACCGGATTCGCCCTGATGGGAGTGGGCCTCGGCTACCTCGGCGTCAGGCTCCGCCGAAGCATCTGAGGGCCGCCCCGAGAACCCGGGCGGGCCGGGGCCGAGCCCCCGGGCCGACCGGCACCGATCACCGCGCCCTCCTCACGGACTACGACCGGAGGAGGTTGCCGGGGTTCGGCATACTGGGTATACATACTCGGTATGTCGATCCGTCACGGCCTTCTCGCCCTGCTGGAACGGGGTCCTCGGTACGGCTCACAGCTGCGCACCGAGTTCGAATCCCGCACCGGCTCCACCTGGCCCCTCAACGTCGGGCAGGTGTACACCACACTCGCCCGGCTGGAACGCGACGGCCTCGTCGCACCCGGCGGAGAGGACGCCGCCGGCCACACGCTCTACGCCATCACCGACCCCGGCCGCACCGAACTGCGCGAGTGGTACGAGCGCCCCGTCGACCGGGCCAACCCGCCCCGCGACGAGCTGTCCATCAAGCTCGCCATGGCCGTCGGCGCCCCCGGCGTGGACATCCGCGCCGTCATCCAGTCCCAGCGGCACGCCACGATCCGGGCGATGCAGGACTACACCCGCCTCAAGGCCCGGGCCCTGGCCGCCGTCGAGAGCGGGGACACCCGCGAGCGCGACGACGTGGCCTGGCTGCTCGTCCTGGAACAGCTGATCTTCCAGACCGAGGCCGAGGCCCGCTGGCTCGACCACTGCGAGGCCCGGCTCGTACGGCTCTGTCCGCCGGCCGACCGGGGAGCCGACGCACCCGTGCCGCCCCGGCCCGCCGAGACCGCCGGACCCGGCGCCCCCGCGGACGCGGACCCGGGCTCCCCGCACACCCCGCCGACCGCAACCGCCCCGCACGCCGCCGCCCGCACGCGGCGCGGCTGAACCACCGTCCCAGGGGGGACCCCTCATGCCCGACCAGCGCCAGTCCCCGTCGCCCGTGCTCCAGTTGGACCGACTGGTCCGCACGCACGGCAGCGGAGCCACCGAAGTGCACGCCCTGCGCGGCATCAACCTCTCCGTCTTCCCCGGCGAACTCGTCGCCGTCATGGGCCCGTCCGGCTCCGGCAAGTCCACGCTCCTCACCCTCGCCGGCGGACTCGACACCCCGACGAGCGGCCGGGTCGTCGTCGAGGGAACCGACATCACCACCGCCGGCCGCAAGCAGCTCGCCGCGCTGCGCCGCCGCAGCATCGGCTATGTCTTCCAGGACTACAACCTCATACCGGCCCTCACCGCCGCCGAGAACGTGGCCCTGCCCCGCGAACTCGACGGCACCTCCGCCCGCAAGGCCCGCGTCTGCGCGCTCGCCGCGCTGGAGGAGATGGGCCTGGGCCGGCTCGCCGACCGCTTCCCCGACGAGATGTCCGGCGGCCAGCAGCAGCGCGTGGCCATCGCCCGCGCCCTGGTCGGCGACCGCCGGCTGGTCCTCGCCGACGAGCCCACCGGCGCCCTCGACTCCGAGACCGGCGAATCCGTGCTCGCCCTGCTGCGCTCGCGCTGCGACGCGGGAGCGGCCGGCATCCTCGTCACCCACGAACCGAGGTTCGCCGCCTGGGCCGACCGCGTGGTCTTCCTGCGCGACGGCAGCGTGGTCGACGAGACCCTGCGCAGCCACGCCGACTCCCTGCTCTCGGGGCAGGCGGCCGGCCAGTGACCTCCCCGTTCGGCACCTGGTACCACTCCTGGGTCGCGGCCCTGCGCATAGCCCGGCGCGACGCCTGGCGCGCCAAGGGCCGCAGCGCCCTCGTCCTCGCCATGCTCGCCCTGCCCATCATCGGGGTGAGCGCCGCCGACCTGACCTACCGCAGCGGCCAGCTGTCCACCGCCCAGCAAGCCGACCGGCAGCTCGGCGCGGCCGACGTCCGGCTGCGCGCCTCGGGCCTGGACACGGCGCTCTACCAGAGCCCCGGCGGCGACGACTACGCGCCCGTCGGCGGCTTCGACGCCTACACCCCGCCCGCGAACGAGAAGGAGCCCGACCGCGCCGCCGCCCTGCTGCCGCCGGGCGCGCAGTCCCTCAAGGACAGCCGCGGCTACGGCAAGATCCGCACCCGGCACGGCCTGCTCGGCACGGACCTGCGCGAAGTCGACGCGCACAGCCCCCTGGTGAAGGGCCTGCTCACGCCCAACCGCGGACGGCTCCCCGAGCGCCCGGGCGAGGTCATCGCCACCGACCACTTCCTGGAGTCCTCCGGCCTCTTCGTCGGCTCCTCGCTCACCCCGCGCGGCTCGCAGACCAGGTACACGATCGTCGGCACCTACGAGAACCCCTCCGACCTGCGGCGGGCCGAGGTGCTGGCCCCGCCCGGCACGCTGATCGCACCGCTCGACAAGGAGCTGACGGCGGCCGGCTCCCCCGGCATCCGGAGCCAGGACTCCTACCTCGTCAAGGTCGGCGGCGACGGTTTCACGTGGAACATGGTCAAGGCGGCCAACGCCAAGGGCGTGCTGGCCGTCTCCCGGACCGTGCTGCTCGCGCCGCCGGCCGACTCCGAGGTACCCCTCTACCAGCAGGAGGGCAAGAACCGGTTCGGTGGCGGCGCGCCCAAGAGCGAGCTGGCCGTCCTGGCGACCGTCGTCGGCCTCGCCATGCTGGAGATCTGCCTGCTGGCCGGCCCCGCCTTCGCGGTCGGCGCCCGGCGCTCGCGCCGCCAGCTCGGCCTCGTCGGGGCCAACGGCGGTGACCGGCGGCACATCCGCGCCATCGTCCTCTCCGGCGGGATCGTCCTCGGCGCGGCGGCCGCCGTCCTCGGCACCGGCATCGGCATGGCCCTCACCGCCGGACTGCGCCCGGTGCTGGAGGACTACCTCGGCGAGCGGTTCGGCGGCTTCCGGGTCCGTCCGGTGGAACTCGCCGCCATCGCACTGCTCGCCGTCGTGACGGGCCTGCTGGCCGCCGTCGTCCCGGCCGTCACCGCTTCCCGCGAGACCGTGCTCGCCTCGCTCACCGGCCGCCGCGGGGTCCGCCGCGCCAACCGGGTGCTGCCCGTGATCGGGCTGCTCGCCTGCGCCGCCGGCGCCGTGATCGCCGTCTACGGCGCGACCTCCCGCATGGGAGCCACCGTCGTGGCGGGCGGCAGCGCCCTCGCGGAGCTGGGCGTCGTCGCCCTGACACCCACCCTGGTCGGGTTGTTCGGGCGCCTCGGCCGCTGGCTTCCGCTGTCGCCGCGGCTCGCCCTGCGCGACGCCGTGCGCAACCGGGGGCGCACGGCGCCCGCCGTCGCCGCCGTCCTGGCCGCCGTCGCCGGGACCGTCGCCGTCGCCACGTACCAGAACAGCCAGGAGGTGCAGAACCGGCAGGCGTACGTCGCGAGCCTCCCGGACCGCACCGGCCTGCTGGAGACCAGCGAGAACAGCGCCCACAAGGAGGTGCCCGCGCTGCGCCAGGCACTCGCCCGCGAACTCCCGCTGGACCAGCGGGCGGACGTGGACCGGCTGGTCGTCGGCAAACCGGGCTGCGACCAGTACTCCTCGGACGAGGGCTGCGGGCGCGTCGAGATCATCGTGCCCAAGGAGCAGCGCTGCCCGCTCTTCGACGCCCCCAACGGGCCCGCCTCCTTCACCGAGGAGCAGGCCCTGTCCCTGCGGGCCGACCCGCGCTGCAAGACGAGCGAACAGAGCGTCCAGTACGCGACGGTCGTCGCCGACGAGAAGCTCCTGTCGGTGCTCGCCGTCGACGATCCCGGCTCCGCGGCCGCCCTCGCCTCCGGCCGGGCCGTCTCCTTCGACGCCCGCGAGACCAAGGACGGCAAGGTCACCCTCCGGATCGTCACCGACGGCGAGGCAGCGGACCGGGCCCAGCAGAAGCACGAGGACCCGCCCGGCCAGGACAAGGTGTTCCCCGTCCACCAGGCTCCCGCCACGGTCAACAGCTGGGGCGTCCACCTGGTCCTGCCGCCCGCCGCCGTCAAGTCCGCCGGCCTGGCCACCGCTCCCCTCGGCTCGTACTTCACCCTGGACGGAGCCGTCGCCACCGAGCAGAAGCAGCGCATGGAAGGCGAGATGGACCGGCTCGGTGTGGAGGCCTCCCTGACCATCGAGGAGGGCTACCAGGGCACCGCCGACCTCAGCACCCTCGTCCTCACCGTCTTCGCGGGCCTGGTCACCATCGGTGCGGCCGGCATCGCCACCGGCCTCGCCCAGGCCGACTCCGAGGCCGACCTGAAGACCCTGGCCGCCGTCGGCGCTCCGCCGCGGGTCCGGCGGACCCTGAGCGGCTTCCAGTGCGGGGTGATCGCCCTCATGGGCGTCGTCCTGGGCTCGGCCGCCGGAATCCTGCCCGCGGTGGGGCTGCGCATGGTCCAGCGGCAGGAGCAGGAGCACCTCTACCGGTCGCTCCTGGGACGGGGCCTGACGGACGAGGCCGCGCCGTACGTGCCCATCGCCGTGCCGTGGGAGACCCTCGGCGGGCTGCTGGTCGTCGTCCCGCTGGGCGCCGCCCTGCTGGCGGCCCTGGTCACCCGGTCCAACGGGGCGCTCGCCCGCAGGGCCGCCGGGTAGGCACACGAAGTGGTGCCGGTGCCCCCGTACAGGGTGGATCACGCCTGTACGGGGGCACACCGTGTGAGTACGAAGCTGTGCGAGACAATGACGGCATGGAGATGCCGAGGAGTGAACGGTCGCAGGACAGCCCCCCGCACGTCCTGATCGTGGGACAGGACGGGACGGCGGTCGGCGGCGCCGATGACGAGTCGCGCGAGGTCCCGGTGACGGAGATGGTCGAACAGCCCGCCAAGGTCATGCGGATCGGAAGCATGATCAAGCAACTCCTGGAAGAGGTACGCGCCGCACCTCTCGACGAGGCGAGCCGGGTCCGGCTCAAGGACATCCACGCCGCGTCGGTGAAGGAACTGGAGGACGGCCTCGCCCCCGAGCTCGTGGAGGAACTGGAGCGCCTGTCCCTCCCGTTCACCGAGGAGGCCATCCCCTCCGAGGCGGAACTGCGCATCGCGCAGGCCCAGCTGGTGGGCTGGCTCGAAGGGCTCTTCCACGGCATCCAGACGGCTCTGTTCGCGCAGCAGATGGCGGCGCGCGCCCAACTGGAGCAGATGCGCCGCGCGCTCCCGCCCGGTGCCTCCCACGACGACGACGAGGACGGCGGCCACGGAGCCGTCCGCTCCGGCCCCTACCTCTGACCGCCGGCGGCCAGAGCCGTCGCCGTACGGGGCCGGGGCCGGGCGGCCCCCGCCCCGCCCCGGCGGAGACGGATGAACGGCCGGTGAGGGGACTCCCCCTCGGGAACACGGGCCGCGCATACTCTGGGGCATGAGCTACGACGCGATCGTCCTGGCCGGAGGCGCCGCGCGGCGGCTCGGCGGGGCCGACAAGCCGGCCCTGAGCGTCGGCGGCCGCGCCCTCCTCGACCGGGTGCTCGACGCCTGCCCGGACGCCGGCACGACCGTCGTCGTCGGCGGCCCCAGGCCCACCGCCCGCCCGGTGCGCTGGACCCGCGAGGACCCGCCCGGCGGCGGCCCGCTGGCCGCGCTGGACGCCGGGCTGCGGCAGACGACCGCCGAGCTGGTCCTCGTGCTCTCCGCGGACCTGCCGTTCCTCGACCGGGACACCGTACGGTCCCTGCTCACCGCCCCCGGGAAAGCCGGGGGAGCGGGGGGAACGGGGGGAACCGGGGGAACCGGGGGAGCCACCGCTTCCGCCGGGCGCGAGGGCGCGCTGCTGCGCGACCCGGGCGGCCGGGACCAGCCCCTCCTCGCCGCCTACCGGGCCGGACCGCTCCGGCGCGAGCTCGCCCTGCTCACCGCGGCGCACGGCGGTCTCGCCGGGCTTCCGCTGCGGGCGCTCACCGCCGGACTGGACCTCACCCGCGTCGAGGGGCAGCCACTCGCCTCCTTCGACTGCGACACCTGGGACGATCTCTCCGTCGCCCGCGCCCGGATCAGAGAGCATGGAACCGTGCTGGACCAATGGATCACCGCCGTCAAGAACGAGCTGGGCATCGACCTCGACGTCGACACCACGGCCCTCCTCGACCTCGCCCGTGACGCCGCCCACGGCGTCGCCCGGCCCGCCGCCCCGCTGACCACCTTCCTGGTCGGCTACGCGGCGGCCCGCGCCGAAGCCACCGGCGACGACCCCGCGCGGGCCGTCGCCGAGGCCTCGCGCAAGGCCGCCGACCTGGCCCTGCGCTGGGCGGCGGAAGCCGAGGCCGAAACCGAGGCCAAAACGGGGGCCGGGGCCGGGGCCGGGACCACCGCCGCCGACACCGACACCGACCCCGCCACCGACCCCGCCGCCGGCCCCCGACAGAACGGCTCCGGATGACCCCCACCGACGCCGACCACGCCCTGGACGGCACCCCGGCCGAAACGGCCGGGTCCGCCGGGTCCGCCGGGTCCGCCGAGCAGGCCCTCGAAGAGGCGCTGGCGCTGGTCAGCCGCACCCCCGACGACGGCGGACACCGTGCCTCCGCCTGGCAGCGGGCCCGCGACACCGCCGTCCGCGCCGGGGCGGCCGCGCCGTCCCGCACCCATCGGGTCCCGCTCGGCGACGCCCTCGGCGAGGTGCTGGCCGCACCCCTCGACGCCCTGACGGACCTGCCGTCCTTCGACACCTCCGCCATGGACGGCTGGGCCGTCGCCGGTCCCGGCCCCTGGGCCGTCCGCGCCGGCGGCGGCGTCCTCGCGGGCTCCGAACGGCCCGAGCCCCTCGCGGACGGGGAGGCCGTGCGGATCGCCACCGGCGCCCGCATCCCCGCCGACACCACCGCCGTGATCCGCAGCGAGCACTGCCGCGAGCACGGCGCCCAGCTGTTCGCCGACCGGCCCGTCCTGACCGGCCAGGACATCCGCCCGCGCGGCCAGGAGTGCCGCTCCGGCGACCTGCTGCTGCCCGCGGGCTCCCTCGTCACCCCGGCCGTCCTCGGTCTGGCCGCGGCCGCCGGCTACGACGAACTGACCACACGGCCCCGCCCCCGGGTGGAGATCCTGGTCCTCGGCGACGAGCTGCTGACCGGGGGCCTCCCCCACGACGGCCTGATCCGGGACGCCCTCAGCCCCATGCTCGGCCCCTGGCTGACCCGCCTCGGCGCCGAGGTCGTGGGGACCCGCAGGCTGGGCGACGACCCCGCCGGGGCGGACGCCCTGCTGGAGGCCGTCACCACCTCCACCGCCGATCTCATCGTCACCACCGGCGGCACCGCCTCCGGGCCCGTGGACCACGTCCACCCGGTGCTGGCCCGCGCCGGCGCCGAACTGCTCGTCGACGGGGTCGCGGTGCGCCCCGGCCATCCGATGCTGCTGGCCCGCATCGGCGACGGGACGGACGGCCGGTACCTCGTCGGGCTGCCCGGCAACCCCCTCGCCGCCGTCTCCGGCCTGCTCACCCTCGCCGAGCCGCTGCTGCGCGCCCTCGCCGGCCGCCGCAGGCGCCCCCGCTACACGGCGGCGGTCCAGGGGGACGTGCCGGGCCACCCGCACGACACCCGGCTGGTGCCGGTCCTGCTCGGCGACGAGCACGCGGCGCCGCTGCGCTACAACGGCCCGGCGATGCTGCGCGGCGTGGCCGCCGCCGACGCGCTGGCCGTCGTACCGCCGTACGGGGCACGGTCCGGCCAGGAGCTGGAGATCCTCGATCTGCCCTGGGCTTCGGGAGGATGTTTCACGTGAAACTCCACGGCCAGGACGCCATGGCCCGGGCGGCGGACGAGAAGCTCGTCTCCCGGCGCATCAAACTCCCCACGCGCATCGTCGAGAAGCCGCTCCAACAGGTCAGCAAGCGCCTGATGATGGCGCTGTTCGTGCTCTGCCTGACGGTCCTCATCGTGTGGGTCGACCGGGACGGCTACCACGACAACGCCAACGACCAGGTCGACTTCCTCGACTGCGTCTACTACGCCACCGTGACGCTGTCGACGACCGGCTACGGCGACATCGTCCCGTACAGCGACAGCGCACGCCTGGTGAACATCCTGCTCATCACCCCTCTGCGCGTGCTGTTCCTGATCATCCTGGTCGGCACCACACTGGAAGTGCTGACCGAGCGGACCCGAGAAGAGTGGCGGTTGAACCGCTGGAGGAAGAACTTGCGCGAGCACACGGTCGTCATCGGCTTCGGCACCAAGGGCCGCTCGGCCCTGCAGACGCTGCTGGCCACCGGCCTCTCCAAGGAACGGGTCGTCATCGTCGACCCGAGCGCCACGGTGATCGACATCGCCAACTCGGAGGGCCTCACGGGTGTGGTCGGCGACGCCACCCGCTCCGACGTACTGCTGCGCGCCGAGCTCCAGAAGGCCCGTCAGATCGTCATCGCCACCCAGCGGGACGACACCGCGGTGCTGGTCACGCTGACGGCGCGGCAGCTCAACCGCGGCGCGAAGATCGTCGCCGCGGTACGGGAGGAGGAGAACGCCCCGCTGCTGCGCCAGTCCGGTGCGGACGCGGTCATCACCAGCGCGAGCGCCGCCGGCCGGCTGCTGGGCCTGTCGGTCCTCAGTCCGAGCGCGGGCACCGTGATGGAGGACCTGATCCAGCAGGGCAGCGGCCTCGACCTCATCGAACGGCCCGTCACCAAGTCCGAGGTCGGCAAGTCGGTGCGGGAGACGCACGACCTGGTGGTGAGCGTACTGCGCGGGCACCGGCTGCTCGCGTACGACGACGCGCACGCGAGCCCGTTGCAGCCGACGGACCGTGTCATCAGCATCGTCCGCGCCGTGCCGCCGACTTCACCCCCCGTGACGCTGCCGTCCGCGGAGTAGCAGTGCTGTCCCGGCGGGGCCCGTTCGCGTAGCCTCCGGGCCATGCATGCGATCACCATCGAGCAGCCCGGCGGCCCCGAGGCCCTCGTCTGGACCGACGTACCCGATCCGGTGGCGGGCGAGGGCGAGGTGCTCGTCGAGGTCGCGGCGAGCGCCGTCAACCGCGCCGACGTCCTCCAACGGCAGGGCTTCTACGAACCGCCGCCCGGCGCCTCCCGCCACCCGGGCCTGGAGTGTTCGGGGCGGATCTCCTCCATCGGCCCCGGAGTCTCCGGCTGGTCGGTGGGCGACGAGGTCTGCGCGCTGCTGGCCGGAGGCGGGTACGCCCAGAAGGTGGCGGTCCCGTCGGGCCAGCTGCTTCCCCTCCCGGACGGGGTGGACCTGGTGACGGCGGCGGCGCTGCCCGAGGTCGTCGCCACGGTCTGGTCCAACGTCTTCATGGTGGCGGGGCTGCGTCCGGGCGAGACCCTCCTCGTGCACGGCGGCTCCAGCGGCATCGGAACGATGGCGATCCAGCTGGGCAAGGCCGTGGGGGCGACGGTCGCCGTGACGGCGGGCGGCCCGGAGAAGCTGGCCCGCTGCAAGGAGCTGGGCGCCGACATCCTGATCGACTACCGCGAGCAGGACTTCGTGGCGGAGCTGCGGGCCGCGACGGACGGGGCCGGGGCGGACGTGATCCTGGACATCGTGGGCGCGAAGTACCTCGCGCGGAACCTGGACGCCCTGGCCGTCAACGGCCGGCTCGCGGTCATCGGCCTGCAGGGCGGGGTGAAGGCCGAGCTGAACCTCGGCGCGCTGCTGGCCAAGCGGGCGGCGATCACCGCCACCTCGCTGCGGGCGCGGCCGCTGGAGGAGAAGGCGGCCATCATCGCGGCCGTACGGGAGCACGTGTGGCCCCTGGTGTCGGCGGGCCGGGTACGGCCGGTGGTGCACGCGACGTTCCCGATGGCGGAGGCCGCGGAGGCCCACCGGGTGATGGAGTCCAGCAGCCACGTGGGCAAACTGCTGCTCACGCCCTGACCCCGGCGGAACCCCCCTCCGGCTCCGCCGGGACAGTCTCCGGGCCCGCCGAAGGCCCGGCTGGGACGCTCGGCGGGGACGCCCGGCGGACGCACCGGGGCGACCGTCGGCCCCGCCGGCGCCACCGGCGTACCGCGGCGACCTGCGCAGGCCCGGCGGGGCCGGCCCGGCCGAGGCCGGCCGGTACGACCCCGGGCGGGCGGGGCCGTACCCCGTCCGCCCGTCCGCCTCGCGCTACAGGCTGCGCAGCAGGACCGCCGGCGACTCCACGCAGTCCGCGACGTAGCGCAGGAAGCCGCCCGCCGTCCCGCCGTCGCACACCCGGTGGTCGAACGTCAAGGACAGCTGCACCACCTGGCGGACCGCCAGTTCGCCCCCGTGCACCCACGGCTTGGGGATGATCCGACCGACGCCGAGCATCGCCGCCTCGGGGTGGTTGATGATCGGCGTGGAGCCGTCGACGCCGAACACCCCGTAGTTGTTCAGGGTGAACGTCCCGCCCGTCAGGTCCGACGGCGCCAGCTTGCCCGCACGCGCCAGCTCGGTCAGCCGGGCGAACTCCGCCGAGAGGGACTCCGGGCTGCGGCCCTGGGCGTCGCGGACCACCGGGACCATCAGGCCGCGGTCGGTCTGCGCGGCGAAGCCCAGGTGGACCGCCGGGAGCCGGACGATCTCGCCCGCCGCCAGGTCGACGGTGGAGTTGAGCTCCGGGTACTTGGCCAGGGCGGCCGTGCAGATACGCGCCAGCAGGGCTAGCACCGAGATCTTCGGCCCGCCCACGGCGTTCATCGCGGCCCGGGCGGCCATCAGCTCGGTGGCATCGGCGTCCACCCAGCACGTGGCGTCCGGGATCTCCCGCCGGCTGCGCGAGAGCTTCTCCGCGACGACCCCGCGCAACCCCTTCAGCGGGATCCGCTCGCCCTGCGCCGCCGCGGCGGACACGGGCCCGGCGGCCGCCGGGCCCGCCGTCGGGGCCTGCGGAGCACTCAGCGCCGCCTCGACGTCCGCACGCAGGATCAGGCCCTCGCGGCCCGATCCCCGCAGCGCCCGCAGGTCCACTCCGTGGTCCCGGGCCAGCTTGCGGACGAGCGGCGAGACGACCGCCACCGGCCCGGTGGAAGCCGGCGCCGCCGGTGCCGGAGCGGCGACCGGAGCCGGGGCCGGGGCCTCGAGCGCGGCCTCGGCGGTGGCGGGTCGCACCCGCCGCCGTCGCGCCGGGCGGGAGTGGTCCGTGCCGTAGCCGACCAGCACGTTCCCCGACCCCGAGGACTCCGCCTCGGCCCCGGCCTCCGCCTCCGCGTCGGCCCCGGCGGCCGCGGCCGCCCCCGTGCCGACCGCCACGGTGATCAGCGGAGCCCCCACCGGGAGCTCCTGGCCCTCCTCACCGAAGCGGGCGGTGACCACGCCCCCGTACGGGCACGGCACCTCCACCATCGCCTTGGCCGTCTCGACCTCGACGACCGGCTGGTCGATGGCGACGACGTCGCCGACCGCCACCAGCCAGCGCACGATCTCGGCCTCCGTCAGGCCCTCGCCGAGATCCGGCAGCTTGAACTCCATGACCTGCGGCATCAGTTCTCCCACTGCAGGCGTGCGACGGTGTCCAGAATCCGGTCCACGCCCGGCAGGTGGTGCTTCTCCAGCATCGGCGGCGGATACGGGATGTCGAAGCCCGTCACCCGCAGCACCGGAGCCTCCAGGTGGTGGAAACAGCGCTCCGTGACACGGGCCGCGATCTCCGCCCCCGGCCCGCCGAAACCGCCCGCCTCGTGCACGACCACCGCGCGCCCGGTCCGGCGTACGGACTCCACGACCGTGTCCTCGTCGAAGGGCACCAGCGAGCGCAGGTCCACGACCTCCAGCTCCCAGCCCTCCTCGCGGGCCGCCTCGGCCGCCTCCAGGCACACCGGCAGCGAGGGGCCGTAGGTGATCAGCGTCGCGCTGGTGCCGCTGCGCCGCACGAGCGCCTTGCCGATGCCCGGCACCCGCGCGGGCGACTGCGGCGACCAGTCGGCCTTCGACCAGTACAGCCGCTTCGGCTCCAGGAAGATCACCGGGTCGTCGCTCGCGATGGACGCCCGCAGCAGCCCGTAGGCGTCCTCGACCGTCGCCGGGGTCACCACCGTCAGGCCGGGCGTCGCCACGTAGTACGCCTCGGAGGAGTCGCTGTGGTGCTCGACCCCGCCGATCCCGCCGCCGTACGGCACCCGGATGGTGATCGGCAGCGGCATCGCGCCCCGCGTGCGGTTGCGCATCTTCGCCACGTGGGAGATCAGCTGCTCGAAGGCCGGGTACGCGAAGGCGTCGAACTGCATCTCCACCACGGGCCGCAGGCCGTACATGGCCATGCCGACCGCGGCGCCCAGGATTCCGGCCTCCGCCAGCGGGGTGTCCGTGCAGCGCTCCTCGCCGAACTCCTTCGCCAGCCCGTCCGTGATCCGGAAGACCCCGCCCAGCGTCCCGACGTCCTCGCCCATGACGTGGACGGTCGGGTCCTGCGCCATCGCGTCGCGCATCGCCCGGTTCAGGGCCTGCGCCATCGTGGCCGGCTTGGCCGGGGCGGGCTTCGCCTCCGTCGCCGTGGTCATCACGCGTCCTCCGCTTCCAGCTCCGCACGGAGCATGGCCGCCTGCTCGCGCAGTCGGCCGGTCTGCTCCGCGTAGACGTGCGCGAAGAGGTCCATGGGGTCCAGCACGGGATCGGCGTTCATCCCCTCGCGCAGCGCCGCCGCCATCTCCTCCGCCGCTTCCCGCTCCACCCGTATGCCCTCCTCGTCGAGGAGGCCGCGGGCGGTCAGCTCGCGCTCCAGCAGCCGGACCGGGTCGTGCGCCTTCCACGCCTCGACCTCGGCGTCCGCGCGGTAGCGCGTCGCGTCGTCGGCGTTGGTGTGGGCCTCGATCCGGTACGTGACCGCCTCGACCAGGGTCGGGCCGCCGCCGGCCCGGGCCCGCCGGACGGCCTCGGACAGGACCTCGTGCATCGCGGCGACGTCGTTGCCGTCGACCAGCCGGCCGGGCATGCCGTACCCCACGGCCTTGTGGGCCAGGGTCGGGGCGGCGCTCTGCTTGGCGAGCGGGACGGAGATCGCGAAGCCGTTGTTCTGCACGAGGAAGACCACCGGTGCCTGCCAGACGGCGGCGAAGTTCATCGCCTCGTGGAAGTCGCCCTCGCTGGTGCCGCCGTCGCCGACCATGGCGAGGGCCACCACGTCGTCCCCGCGCAGCCGGGCCGCGTGCGCCAGGCCCACCGCGTGCGGCAGCTGGGTGGCGAGCGGGGTGCTCAGGGGGGCTATGCGGTGCTCGCGCGGGTCGTAGCCGGTGTGCCAGTCGCCGCGCAGCAGGGTCAGCGCCTGGACGGGGTCCAGTCCGCGCGCGACGGCCGCCAGGGTGTCGCGGTAGCTCGGGAAGAGCCAGTCCTGCTCCTCCAGGACCAGGGCGGCCGCGACCTCGCAGGCTTCCTGGCCGACCGTGGAGGGGTAGACGGCGAGCCGGCCCTGCCGGGTGAGCGCGGTGGCCTGGGCGTTGTAGCGGCGGCCGCGGACCAGCTCGGCGTAGCAGCGCCGCATCAGGGCCGGGTCGAGCCGGTCGGCCGCCTCCGTGCCCAGCACCCGGTAGGGCTCGGGGTCCGGGAGCAGCGGAGCGGCGTCCGTACGGGGCCTCCAGGCGGGCGGCGGGGTGGAGCGGTGGGACGCACCGGCACCGGGCAGCTCTTGGACCGTCATGGCGGCGTACACCTCCTCGTGGGAAGCGGGCATGGACGCCTCGGATGTGAGGCGCCTCACCTACCGATTGTTCGGTTGTCCGCGCAATTTGGCTACAGGCGGCTCCAGGCTGTGGACAAACTGGCGGCGGGGCCCTGGGATGGATGCAGGACGTCCAGGAGAGTGAGGCATCGGGCAATGCCGGATGAACAAATGGCCGGAGCGGGCTCCGCGCCGGTCCCGCCCGGGGGCGCCCCCGCATGTCCGCCGGTGCCGCCCCGCCCGCTCGACCCGATCGACCGGTCGATCATGCGGCTGCTCCAGGCGGACGGCCGCGCGTCGATCCGGTCGGTGGCCGAGCAGGTGCACGTGTCGCGCGCGAACGCCTACGCCCGCATCAACCGCCTGATCGACGACGGTGTGATCCGCGGGTTCACCGCCCGCGTGGACCACGAAAGGGCGGGCCAGGGGGCCTCCGCCTACATCACCCTGAAGATCGTCCAGAATTCCTGGCGCACGGTCCGCGAACAGCTCCGCGAGCTTCCCGGGGCCGCCCACATCGCCCTGGTCAGTGGGGATTTCGACGTGCTGCTCTTGGTGCACACGCCAGACAACCGGACGCTGCGCGAGCTGGTCCTGACCCGCCTCCAGTCCATCCCGGAGGTCCTCTCCACCCGCACCCTGCTGGTCTTCGAGGAGACGGACCTGCTGTCCCCGGGCCCGGGGAGGCCGGCCGGACCGACGATCACGGAGGACTAGGCCGTCCGGGGGCCGGGCGGTGGGCCCGCCCCGGGCGGGCGGGTCACTTCCGGACGGTCCGCAGACCGTCCAGGGCCATGCTGACCACCGCGTCCGCGAGCTGGTCCTGGCTCGTGCCCGGGTGCGGGCGGTACCACTCGACCAGCGAGTTCACCATGCCGAAGAGCAGGCGGGTGGCGAGGCGGATGTCCACGTCCGCGCGCAGGTCCCCGTCGGCCGCGGCGGCCTTGAGGAGCTCGGCGACCTGGTGGTCGAACTCGCGGCGGCGCTCCAGGGCCCAGCGCTCGGTCCGGGTGTTGCCCCGTACGCGCAGCAGCAGGGTCACGTACGGCAGCTCGCCGACCAGCACCTCCACCGTGCGCCGGGTGACGTACTCGACGCGCTCGACGGCGCGGCCCCGTACCGCGCGCGGCTCCTCCAGCACGGCGAACAGGCCGTCGAGGGCGCGGCTGACGGCCCGCCGCAGCAGCTCCTCCTTGCCCGCGACGTGGTGGTAGATCGAGGACTTCGAGATCCCCGCCGCCTTGGACAGGTGCTCCATCGAGGTGCCGTCGTAGCCCCGCTCGTTGAAGACCTGTACGGCGACGGACAGGAGTGTCTCGGGGGTGTAGGTGTCCCGCTTGGCCGTCGTCATCCGTTGTCCTCCGCCTCGTCGTCGGTGCCCGCCGCGTAGCCCAGCCTGAAGAGCGCCAGCGAGGGCGCGTACCGGCCGCCGGGACAGCGCTCGTCGAGGTGGTGGAGCAGGTCGTAGGCCCAGTCGCGGCCGAGCCGGTCGTGCCACTCGGCGGGTCCGAGCGGGTAGTTGACGCCGAGCCGCATCGCGGTGTCGATGTCCTCGGCGGACGCCACGTTGCGGGCCACGGCGTCGGCGGTGAGGTCGATCAGCATGGCCACGGTCCGGGCGACGATCATGCCGGGGACGTCACCGATGACCGAGACCTGCTTGCCGAGCTTCTGGAAGAGGCCGACCGCCTCGGCGAGGGTCCGCTCGCTGGTGTCCTCGCTCGCGGAGAGGGCGACACGGGTGCAGGCGCGGTAGTCCAGCGCGAGGTCGAAGTAGACGACGTCCGAGAACTCCACGGAGGTCTTGCCGTCGGCGAGGACCAGCTGGCCCTCGCCGGGCAGCTGGATGTACGGGCCGCCGTTCCCGGTGGCCGTGACCGCGATCCCGGCCTCCTCCAGGAGGTCGGCCAGCTCGGCCGCCGGCCCCAGGTCGCCGACGACGGTGACCTTGTCGGGGGCGTCCTCGGGTCCGGCGGTGTGCGGCTGGGGGAGGACGGCGTCGGGTCCGTACGGGAACCAGCCGTGCCCCGACTTCCGTCCGAGGCGGCCCGACTGGACCAGGCGGCGCTGCGCGAGGGAGGGGGTGAACTTGGGGCTGCGGAAGAAGGAGTCCCACACCGAGCGGGTGACGGCCTCGTTGACGTCCTGGCCGATGAGGTCGGTCAGTGCGAAGGGGCCCATCTTGAAGCCGCCGCTCTCGCGGAGCACGGCGTCGATGGTGGCCGGGTCGGCGCCCTGCTCCTCGTACACCGCGAAGGCCTCGGCGTAGAAGGGGCGGGCGATCCGGTTGACGATGAAACCGGGGGTGTCGGAGCAGCGGACCGGCGTCTTGCCCCAGCCGAGGACGGTGGCGTACGCGCTTTCGGCGGCGGCCGGGTCGGTGGCGGAGCCGGTGACCACCTCGACGAGCGGGAGCAGCGGTGCGGGGTTGAAGAAGTGCAGGCCGAGGAAGCGGCCGGGGTGCGCGAGGCCGGCGGCGAGCTCCGTGACCGAGAGGGAGGAGGTGTTCGTGGCCAGCAGCGCGTCCGGGGCGACCACCTCTTCGAGGGCCTGGAAGAGGGCCCGCTTGACGCCGGCGTCCTCGACGACCGCCTCGACGACGAGGGCGGCGCCCGCGAGGTCGCCGAGGCCGGCGGCCGGGGCGATCCGGGCGACGGCGTCCTGGGCCTCCGCCACGTCGAGGCGCCCCTTGGCGGCCATCCGCTCGACGCGGTCCTGCACCATGCCGACGCCGTCCGCGGCGAGTGCGGCGTTGATGTCGTAGATCAGCACGCGGTGACCTGCGAGAAGGGCGACCTGGGCGATGCCCTGCCCCATGGTGCCCGCGCCGACGACCGCCACAGTCCGAGACCGCTCGATTGCTGTCATGACCCGATCCTCCCGCACCGACTTATCCACAGGTCCGCCGGGCCCTCTTGTCCCGACCGATCGTTCGGTTACTCTAGCTCCAGTCTGCTCTCCTTCGCCCGGCTCAACGAGGAGTTGGTCCCTGATGGCCGCCGAGCTCACCGTCCCCCAGCTGTCCGCCACGCACCGGCCCACCCTGGACCAGGCCCTGTCGGCCATCCGCAGCCGTGCCTACTGGTCCCCGCACCCCGAGCACCCCAAGGCGTACGGCGAGACCGCGCCCGCCGACGGGCTCGCCGCCTTCGAGGCCCTGCGGGGCACCCGCTTCGAGCTGGACCAGCCCGGCACGGACGGCTGGGTCGGCGGCGAGGTGTCCCCGTACGGCCCGGAGCTGGGGGTGGAGTACCCGCACGTGGACCCGGAGGTGCTGCTGCCCGCGATGCGGGCCGGCATGGGCGCCTGGCGGGACGCGGGCCCCGAGACCCGCGCCGTGGTCTGCATCGAGATCCTCTCCCGCATCTCGGCCCGCACCCACGAGTTCGCGCACGCGGTCATGCACACCAGCGGGCAGGCCTTCATGATGGCCTTCCAGGCGGGCGGCCCGCACGCACAGGACCGCGGCCTGGAGGCAGTGGCCTACGCCTACGAGGAGCAGACCCGCGTCCCGGGGCGGGCCGACTGGTCCAAGCCCCAGGGCAAGCGGGACCCGCTGCAGCTCGGCAAGAGCTTCACGGCCGTCCCGCGCGGCATCGCCCTGATGATCGGCTGCAACACCTTCCCCACGTGGAACGGCTACCCGGGGCTGTTCGCCTCCCTGGCCACGGGCAATGCCGTGCTGGTCAAGCCGCACCCGCGCGCCGTGCTCCCCCTGGCCCTGACCGTGCGGGTGGCGCGGGAGGTGCTCGCGAAGGCCGGCTTCGACCCCAACCTGGTGGCGCTGGCGGTGGAGCGGCCCGGCGAGGGCATCGCGAAGACCCTGGCGGTGCGACCCGAGGTCAAGCTGATCGACTACACCGGCTCCACGGAGTTCGGCGACTGGCTGGAGGCCAACGCCCGCCAGGCGCAGGTCTACACGGAGAAGGCCGGCGTCAACACGGTCGTCCTGGACTCCACCGACGACTACAAGGGCATGCTGTCCAACCTGGCGTTCTCCCTGTCCCTGTACAGCGGCCAGATGTGCACCACCCCGCAGAACCTGCTGATTCCCCGCGAGGGCATCGCCACGGACGCCGGGCACAAGACGTACGACGAGGTCGTCGCCGACCTCGCGGACTCGGTCGGCGGCCTGCTCGGCGACGACGCCCGCGCCAACGCGCTGCTGGGCGCCCTGGTCAACCCGGACGTCAAGGCCCGGCTGGAGGCCGCTGCCTCGCTCGGCGAGGTCGCGCTGGCCTCCCGGGAGATCGTGAACCCGGACTTCCCGGACGCCGTGGTCCGCACGCCGGTCATGGTCAAGCTGGACGCGGCCAAGCCGGACCCGGACGCGGCCTACCTCTCGGAGTGCTTCGGCCCGGTGTCCTTCGCGGTGGCCGTGGACTCGACGGCGGACGCCCTCGACCTCCTGCGCCGCACGGTGCGGGAGAAGGGCGCCATGACCGTCGGCGCGTACACAACCTCGGCGGACACGGAGCGGGCGATCGAGGAGGTATGCCTGGAGGAGTCAGCGCAGCTCTCGCTCAACCTCACCAGCGGGGTGTACGTCAACCAGACCGCGGCGTTCTCCGACTTCCACGGCTCCGGCGGCAATCCGGCGGCCAATGCGGCCCTGTGCGACGGGGCGTTCGTCTCCAACCGCTTCCGGGTGGTGGAGGTCCGCCGCCAGGCATAGCGGGTCGGCGGGCCGGCCCGCCGGCGCCGTCCGGTCACAGCACCGGGCCGTCCCTTCCGGCCGGGGCGGCCGGCCCGCCCCAGTGGAAGAGGGCCATGGCCACCGAGGTCGCCAGGTTGTAGCTGGAGACCTGCGGCCGCATCGGCAGGGAGACCAGGTGGTCCGCCCGGGCGCGCAGCTCGGGCGAGATGCCGTGGCGCTCCGAGCCGAAGGCGAGCAGGGCGTCGTCCGGGAGGGCGAGGGCGCGGATGTCCTCGCCCTCGGGGTCCAGTGCGTAGAGCGGGCCCGGGGGCAGTTCGTCCAGGTCCGGGCCCAGCCGGTCCACCGTGGTGGCGTAGTGCAGCCCGGCCCCGGCCCGCACCGCGTTCGGGTGCCAGGGATCGAGGTCGCCGCGGGTGAGCACGCCGGTGGCGCCGAAGCCGGCGGCGAGGCGGACCACGGCTCCGACGTTGCCGAGGTTGCGGGGGTTGTCGAGCACGACCACGGGGGCGGGGCGCGGGAGCCTCCCGAGCACGGCGCGGCCCGCCTCGGCATCGGGCCGTACGGCGAGCGCGGCGACCCCGGTGGGGTGCACGCGGGGCAGCAGCTCCTTGAGCGACGCGGCCCGTACCAGCCGGGCCACGTCCGCCTCGACATCCGGCGCCAACCCGGCGGCGAGCGCCCGTACGGCGGCGGGGTCGTCGGCGACGACCGCCTCGACCCGGGCCCCGAAGCGCAGGGCGTGCTTCAGCGCGTGGAACCCGTCCAGCAGCACCAGGTCCCCCCGCCCCGCGGCCTCCCGCCACTGCCGCACGACTTCTCCCGATCCCGCGTCCGCACCCATGCCCCGACCCTACGTTCCCCGCCCCCACCCCGGGCGCGCCCCCCGGGCGGCGCTGTGGGCCGCCGGTGCGGGCACGGGCGCCGACTCCGACTGCGGCTCCGACTGCGGCTCCGACTGCGGCTCCGGCTGCGGCTCCGGCTCCGCGGCCGCCGCCCTGCGCCGGGGCACGACCGCGCCGACCCGCCGCCCCAGCCACACCAGGAACACCGTCGGCAGGAACACCGCGTCGGCGGTGATCATCGCCAGGGAGAAGAACGGCAGTCCCAGCAGGACCGCGATCCCCGCGTGCTCCAGCATCATCACCGCCAGCAGCACGTTCTTGATCCGCCGGTTGAAGAGCGTGAACGGGAACGCCACCTGCACCGCGACCGTGCCGTACGACAGCAGCATCACCAGCGTCCCGCTGCTCGCCAGCAGCGCCGAGAGCCCCGGCCAGGGCGTGAAGTAGTCCAGTCCGAGCGGGTAGTACAGGGCGGTTCCGTCCTGCCACCGCGACCCCTGGATCTTGTACCACCCGGCCGTCGCGTAGATCAGGCAGACCTCCGCCATGATCACCAGCATCCCCGCGTTGTGCAGCAGGTTCGCCAGCACGTCCAGCGTCGCCCGCCCGTCCCCCTCGGGCTCGTACCGGTCGGCCGTCCACCACAGCGCCGCGAAGACCCACACGGTCGCGAAGGCCGCCAGCCAGCCCGGGCCGAACCGCCCGGCCGCCGCCCCGTACGCGAGCACCGCGCCCAGTACGGCCCACAGCACCGGCCCCGCCGCCCCGGCCGTGGCCGAGCCGCGCGTACGGGCCCTGCGCGCGTCCAGCGACCACACCCGGGCGCACCGCGTCAGCACCAGGTAGATCGCCATCAGGTGGATGACGTTGTCCCCGCCGTCCCCCATGAAGACGCTGCGGTTCTGCAGCGACAGCACCCCGACCATGAACACCACGGACGAGGCGCGGGTCCGCCAGCCCAGCAGCAGGGCCGCGCTCGCCAGCACGGCCACCGCGTAGACGGTCTCGAACCACAGGGCTGAGTCGGACCACAGCAGCACCGTGAAGGCGCCGTTCGAGGCGGTCAGCCGCTCGGCCAGCCCGAAGCTCCACGGCCCGTCCGGTCCGTACAGCTCGGCCCGGTTCGGGAACTCCCTGAGCAGGAAGAACAGCCAGGTGCCGGCGAAGCCGATGCGGATCACGGCGCTCTGGTACGGGCCCAGGGCCCGTCCGGAGACCTCCGCCAGTGCCCGCCGCGCCGAGGCCCGGGGACTCACGCCCTCCACCACGGCAGCTCCCGGTAGTAGGTCTGGGTGTCCGTCTTCTCGGTGCTCCACTTCGGCGCGGCCACCGCCGTCGTCGCGGAGCGCAGCTGGATCCGCAGGACGCGCCCCTCCTCGCGGAGGTCCGGTCCGATCCGGTCCAGCGCGATCCGCCGCAGGTACTCCTCGGACAGCTCGCCGCGCTCGCCGTTCGGCTTGGCGTCCTCGTCGTGGGAGCCCGTGAAGAAGTCCCAGGCCCTGCGCAGCTCGTTCTGCTCGGTGTGGCTCGGCAGCAGGCTGTGCCGGATGGCCGCCCCGTCCTCGGCGGTCAGGTCCCGCCAGGCGGTGGTGACCGGTTCGCCGCCGGTCCACGGGCGCACCTCGGCCCGGACCTGCACCGCGATGTTCTGCTGGAGCGGGTTGGGGGCGAAGAGCTTCCAGTTCTGTTCGAATTCCGGGTAGATCCAGCCGTCGACCGTCCGCGCGTGCTCCTTGCTCAGCGTGTTCGCGGGAGCCACGTGCAGGAAGACGAGCCCCAGGTGGGAGCAGGCGGCCGCGGCGACCACGCCCAGGGCCAGGGCCGCGACGACCCGGTACGGGGCGGGCAGGCCCGCGATTCCGGGCGCCCTGGGCGGCGGCGGAGCGACCGCTTCGGCGGGCTCGCGCTCGTTCGAATCCATCCCGCCCCGATCATCCGGTGTCCACAGGGTTCACCACAGAGGTTGACACCCTACGGGCCGTCGTCCCACCATTGAAGAGGATGAACCGAACGATCGGTCGGTCGGGCGGACGGCAGACTCAGACAGGGGGCCGGGATGGTGGCAGTGACCCCGGACACGGGACAGGACACGGCGCTGGAGCAGCTCGCCGCGGCCTTCGACGCAGCGGTGGCCGCGGACGAGCGCGTCGAGCCGCGGGACTGGATGCCCGAGGCGTACCGCGCCACCCTGGTCCGGCAGATGGCCCAGCACGCCCACTCCGAGATCATCGGCATGCAGCCCGAGGCCAACTGGATCACCCGCGCGCCCTCGCTGCGCCGCAAGGCGATCCTGATGGCCAAGGTGCAGGACGAGGCGGGCCACGGGCTGTATCTGTACAGCGCCGCCGAGACCCTCGGCACCAGCCGCGACGAGCTGCTCGACCTGCTCCACGCGGGCCGGCAGAAGTACTCCTCGATCTTCAACTACCCGACGCTGACCTGGGCGGACGTCGGCGCCATCGGCTGGCTGGTGGACGGAGCGGCGATCACCAACCAGGTGCCGATCTGCCGCTGCTCCTACGGGCCCTACGCCCGCGCCATGGTGCGGATCTGCAAGGAGGAGTCCTTCCACCAGCGCCAGGGGTACGAGCTGCTGCACGCCCTGTCGCAGGGCACCGAGGCGCAGCACGCGATGGCGCAGGACGCGGTGGACCGGTGGTGGTGGCCCTCGCTGATGATGTTCGGCCCGCCGGACGACTCCTCGTCGCATTCGGCGCAGTCGATGGCCTGGCGGATCAAGCGCCACTCCAACGACGAGCTGCGCCAGCGCTTCGTGGACATCGCCGTCCCCCAGGCGGAGTCGCTGGGCCTGACCCTGCCCGACCCGGACCTGAAGTGGAACGAGGAGCGCGGGCACCACGACTTCGGCGCGATCGACTGGGCCGAGTTCTGGGACGTGCTGAAGGGCAACGGCCCCTGCAACGAGCAGCGGATCGGCCAGCGCCGCGCGGCCCACGAGGAGGGCGCCTGGGTGCGCGAGGCGGCAGCGGCGTATGCGGACAAGCAGGCCGCGAAGAAGACCGGACAGACCGAGGAGGCACGGGTATGACGCAGAACTGGCCCCTGTGGGAGGTGTTCGTGCGCTCGCGGCGCGGCCTTTCGCACACGCACGCGGGCAGCCTCCACGCCCCCGACGCGGAGATGGCCCTGCGCAACGCCCGCGACCTCTACACCCGCCGCGGCGAGGGCATCTCGATCTGGGTGGTGCCCTCCACGGAGATCACCGCCTCCTCGCCGGACGAGCGGGACCCGTTCTTCGCGCCGTCCGCCGACAAGCCCTACCGGCACCCCACCTTCTACGACATCCCGGAGGGAGTGAGCCACCTGTGACCGGCACCGACACCGACACCGCGCTCGGCCACGCCGGGCCCGCCGTCACCGCGGCGGCCCTGGCCCTCGGGGACGACGCGCTGATCCTCTCCCACCGCCTCGGCGAGTGGGCGGGGCACGCCCCCGTCCTGGAGGAGGAGGTCGCCCTCGCCAACATCGCCCTCGACCTGCTCGGCCAGGCCCGCGTGCTGCTGTCCCTGGTCGGCGACGAGGACGAGCTGGCCTTCCTCCGCGAGGAGCGCTCCTTCCGCAACCTCCAGCTGGTCGAGCAGCCGAACGGCGACTTCGCCCACACCATCGTCCGCCAGCTGTTCTTCTCCCTCTACCAGCACGAGCTGTACGGGGAACTGGCGCGCGGCGGGGGCCCCTTCGCCCCGCTCGCGGCCAAGGCCGTCAAGGAGACCGCCTACCACCGCGACCACGCCGAGCAGTGGACGCTGCGGCTCGGCGACGGCACGCCGGAGAGCCACGACCGCATACGGGCTGCCCTGGACTCCCTGTGGAAGTACACCGGGGAGATGTTCCGGCCCGTCGAGGGCCTCGACCTGGACTGGTCCGCTCTGGAGGCCCGCTGGCTGGCCGCGGTCGCCGCCCTGCTGGAGCGGGCCGGGCTCGCCCTGCCCGCGGGGCCGCGCACCGGGGCCTGGGCGGCTGGAGCCGGCCGGCAGGGCCTGCACACCGAACCGTTCGGCCGGCTCCTCGCCGAGATGCAGCACCTGCACCGCAGCCACCCGGGTGCGTCGTGGTGACCGGCACGGGGACGGCCGGGACGACCCGGCTGGAGGCGGAGCTGGCCGCGCTCGCGGGCTCCGTCCCCGACCCCGAGCTGCCCGTGCTCACCCTCGCGGAGCTCGGCGTCATGCGCGGGGTGCACATGCACGAGGACGGCCACGTCGAGGTCACCCTCACCCCCACCTACACCGGCTGCCCCGCCATCGAGGCCATGTCCGCGGACATCGAGCGGGTCCTGAACGACCACGGCATCCCCGAGGTCCGGGTGCGCACCGTGCTGGCGCCCGCCTGGTCCACCGACGACATCAGCGCCGAGGGGCGCCGCAAGCTCGCCGAGTTCGGCATCGCCCCGCCCCGACCGCACGCGGCCGACGGTCCGGTCCCCCTCACCCTCTCGGTGCGCTGCCCGAGCTGCGGGTCGACCGACACCGAGCTGCTCAGCCGTTTCTCCTCCACCGCGTGCAAGGCCCTGCGCCGCTGCGTCGCCTGCCGCGAACCGTTCGACCACTTCAAGGAGCTGTAGATGGCCGAGGCACCCCGGCCGGCCGGTCGGCACGGCGCGTTCCACCCGCTCACGGTGGCCTCGGTCGAGCGTCTCACCGACGACGCGGTGGCGCTGGTCCTCCAGGTCCCCGACGGGCTGCGCGCCCAGTACCGGCACGCTCCCGGTCAGCACCTCACCCTCCGCCGGTCCACACCCGAAGGGGCGCAGATCCGGCGCACGTACTCGATCTGCTCGGCCGCCCCGGCTCCGGACGGCCCGGGCCCGGAGCAGCTGCGGGTCGGGGTGCGGCTGGTGGAGGGCGGCGAGTTCTCCACGTTCGCGCACAAGGAGATCGCCGCGGGCGACGTACTGGACGTGATGGTCCCGGCCGGACGGTTCGTCCTGGACCCGGCGGCCGGCCCGGCCGGCGGGCACTACGCGGCGGTCGTCGGCGGCAGCGGGATCACCCCCGTGCTGTCGATGGCCGCGACCCTGCTGGCCGCCCGGCCGGACGCCCGGTTCTGCCTGGTGCGCAGCGACCGTACGGCCGCCTCGACGATGTTCCTGGAGGAGGTCGCCGACCTCAAGGACCGCTACCCCGCGCGCTTCCAGCTGGTGACGGTCCTCTCCCGCGAGGAGCAGGAGGCCGGCCTGCCCTCCGGGCGCCTCGACGAGGCACGGCTGGCCGAGCTGCTGCCGGCCCTGCTGCCGGTCGCCGAGGTCACGGGCTGGTTCCTGTGCGGACCGTACGGCCTGGTGCAGGGCGCCGAGCGTGCGCTGACCGCCCTCGGCGTCGCCCGCAGCCGGGTCCACGAGGAGGTCTTCCACGTCGAGGACGCCGCCCCGCCCGCCCGCCCGGCCACCGCGGCCTCCGCCGCCCGCGGCCGGGTCACCGCCCGGCTCGACGGGCGATCGGGCACCTGGCCGGTCCTCGACGGCGAGTCCCTGCTCGACGCGGTGCTGCGCAACCGCGCCGACGCCCCGTACGCCTGCAAGGGCGGGGTGTGCGGCACCTGCCGGGCCTTCCTGGTGACGGGCGAGGTCCGGATGGAGCGCAACTTCGCGCTGGAGGACGAGGAGACGGAGGCCGGTTTCGTGCTGGCCTGCCAGTCGCACGCGGTGACCGAGGACGTGGAGATCGACTTCGACCGCTGACCCCCCGCGCCCCGCCCCCCAGGTGCCAGGCGCCGGGCGCGGACCGTGTGTCCCGGGTGCAGGGCACACGGTCCGGGCGCCGGGGCCCCTCTCCGCATCCGGTCCCGCCGCAGGCTGTGCATTTCCAAGAACTTGTTCTATCTTGACGCACCGTCAGGAACAGGACGGACCGGGTGCGCGGGAGGACAGGCAGTGGACTTCACCTTCACCGAGGAGCAGCAGGCCGCCGTCGAGGCGGCGCGGGCCGTGTTCGCGGACATCGCGCCCGACGGCGTGCCGAGCCCCGCGCTGACGCCGGGGGCCGTGGCCCAGGACTTCGACCGCCCGCTGTGGGCCACGCTCGCCTCCTCCGACCTGCTGAGCCTGGTCCTCGCCGAGGAGCACGGCGGCGCCGGCCTGGACACCGTCGCCCTGTGCCTGGTGCTGCGCGAGGCCGCCCGGGTGCTGGCCCGGGTGCCGCTGCTGGAGCACTGCGCCACCGCCATGGCCGTCCAGGCCCACGGCAGCCCGGAACTGTCCGCCGCACTGCTGCCCGGCGCCGGGAGCGGGGACCTCGTGCTGACCGCCGCCGCCCACGGCCGCTCCGGGCACGATCCGGCCGAACTGGCCGTGCTCGCCCGCCGGGAGGGCGGCGCCTGGACGCTCGACGGCACGCAGACCGCCGTCCCCTGGGCGCAGAGCGCCGACTGGATCGCCGTACCGGCCCACACCGGCGAGGGCGGGGCCGTCCTCGCGCTCGTCCCGCGCGCGGCCGTTGGCTTGGCCCTCGCCGAGCAGTACTCCACCAGCGGGGAACGCCTCGCCGAACTGTCCCTGGACGGCGTACGGGTACCGGCCACGCACCTCATCGCGGCCCCCGGCGCCTGGGACCGGCTCCGCCAGATCCTCACCACCGGGACCTGCGCCCTCGCGCTCGGCCTCGGCGAGCGCGTCCTCACCATGACCAGCCGGTACACCGCCAAACGGGAGCAGTTCGGCTTCCCGGTGGCCACCTTCCAGGCCGTGGCCGTCCAGGCCGCGGACCGCTACATCGACCTGCGCGCGATGGAGGCCACCCTCTGGCAGGCCGCCTGGCGCCTCGACGCCGCGACCTGCGGAGCGGGCGGCCCCCTGCCGAGCGCCGGGGACGTCGCGGTCGCCAAGATCTGGGCCTCGGAGGGGGTGCGGCGGGTCGTCCAGACCGCGCAGCACCTGCACGGCGGGTTCGGCGCCGACACCGACTACCCGCTCCACCGCTACCACGCGTGGGCCAAGCAGCTGGAGCTCCAGCTCGGTCCGGCCGCCGCGCACGAGGAGGCCCTGGGCGACCTGCTGGCCGCCCACTCCCTCGCCTGACCGGGGCGGGTCTACAGGACGAAGGGCTGGTTCCCGCTGTCCGTGACCATCGGGCGCCCGGCGCCGTCCCACGCCTGCATCCCGCCGTCGACGTTGACGGCGTCGACGCCCTGGCGCACGAGGTACTGGGTGACCTGTGCGGAGCGTCCGCCCACCCGGCACATCACGTGGACCCGCCGGCCGTCGTCCACGGCCTCGGTGAGCTCGCCGAAGCGGGCGACGAAGTCGCTCATCGGGATGTGCAGAGCGCCCTCGACGTGCCCGGCCGCCCATTCGTCGTCCTCACGGACGTCGAGGACAAAGCCTTCGGAGGGCACCGCGGCGGCGTCCACCGAGGGAAGCGGTCCGAAGTTCATGCGTCGCCTTCTCTCATCGCGGATGGGGAGGCCAACCTATCCGACGGGGCCTCGCGGCCCCGCCGGTCGCGGCGGCACGCCCCGCCCTACGGGGCGGAGCCCCCGACTACGGGGCGGACAGCCCGGCCAGCTCCGCCTCGCGCTCGGAGACCTGCGCCAGCAACTGCTCCGCGATCTCCTCCAGCAGCCGGTCCGGGTCGTCCGGAGCCATCCGCAGCATCGACCCGATCGCGCTGTCCTCCAGCTCTTTGGCCACCAGCGACAACAGCTCCTTGCGGCGCGACAGCCACTCCAGCCGGGCGTACAGCTCCCCGCTCTCCTCCGGAGCCGACTGCTCGGGCGCCGGGCCGGCCGCCCATTCCTCGGCCAGCTCGCGCAGCTGCTGCTCCTCGCCCCGCCCGTAGGCCGCGTTGACCCGCGCGATGAACGCGTCCCGGCGCTCCCGCTCCGCCTCGTCCTGGGCGAGGTCCGGATGGGCCCGGCGGACCAGTTCGCGGTAGAGGCGGCGCACCTCCTCTGAGGGGCGCACCCGCTGCGGCGGCCGCACGGGGCGGTCGGTGAGCATGGCGCCCGCGTCGTCGGAGATCCCGTCCGAGCCCATCCAGTCGTGGAACAGCTCGTCCACGCCGGGCATCGGCATGACCAGCGAGCGCGCCTCGCGGGCCCGCCGCAGATCCTCGGGATCTCCGGTGGCGGCCGCCTTGGCCTCGGCGATCTGCGCGTCCAGCTCATCGAGCCGCGAGTACATCGGGCCGAGCTTCTGGTGGTGCAGGCGGGAGAAGTTCTCCACCTCCACCCGGAAGGTCTCCACCGCGATCTCGAATTCGATCAGTGCCTGCTCGGCGGCCCGCACGGCCCGCTCCAGGCGCGCTTCGGGACGCTCTCCGCCGGAGTCGCCGGCATCCCCGGGGGCTGACTGCACGGGCTGCTCGCTCTGCTCGGTCTGCTCGCTCACCCGGCCAGCCTACGGCCCGCCCGTCCGGGCGTGGTTTCACGTGAAACAACGCCGGCCCCCGCACCGTGCCCGGCCCCCGCACCGTGCCCGCGCCCGCGAGCCCCGGGGCCGGGGCGCCCCGGCCCCCGGGGCGCCCGCTCAGACCCCGGACTCCGCCGCGATCCGCCCGGCGCGCACGGCCGCCACCAGGTCGGCGTGGTCCGCCTCGGTCCGGTCCGCGTAGGCCACCGCGAAGGCGGCCATCGCCTCGTCCAGCTCCTCGTTCTTCCCGCAGTACCCGGCCAGCAGCCGGGGATCGGCGCTGTGCGCGTGCGCCCGGGCCAGCAGGGCCCCGGTCATCCGGCCGTAGTCGTCGAACTGCTCCGCGGCCAGCGCCGTCGGGTCGACACTGCCCTTGCGGTTGCGGAACTGCCGCACCTGGAAGGGCCGCCCCTCCACCGTGGTCCAGCCCAGCATGATGTCCGAGACCACCTGCATCCGCTTCTGCCCGGCCACCACCCGGCGGCCCTCGTGCTCCTCCGGCGGGGCCGAGAAGCCCAGGGCGGGCAGGTGCGGCAGCAGCGCCGAGGGGCGCGCCTCCTTCACCTGGAGCACGAGCGGCTCGCCCCGGTGGTCCAGCAGCAGCACCACGTACGAGCGGGTGCCGACGCTGCCGGTCCCCACGACACGGAAGGCCACGTCGTGGATGGTGTACCGGCCCAGCAGCGGCAGCCGGTCCCCCTGGAGGGTCTCCAGGTAGGGCCCCAGGGAGGCCGCCACGGCCGCCGCCTCCGCGTCCCCGACCCGGCGCAGCACGGGCAGCGCGTCGACGAACCGGCACCCGCCGTCCGGCGCGGGCGCGGTCGATTTGGCCGCGAACCGTGCGGAGGTGTTGTTGCGGGCCTTCTGCGAGACCTGCTCCAGAGTGCCGACCAGGTCCCGGGCGTCGGCGTGCGAGACCAGCTCCTCGTCCGCGATCGCGTTCCACGCGTCCAGTGCGGGCATCCGGGCCAGCAGCCGCACGGTCCGCCGGTAGGCGCCGGCCGCGTCCCGCGCGGCCGCCCGGCAGGTGTCCTCGTCCGCCCCGGCCACCCGACCGGCCAGCACCAGGGAGGTCGCCAGCCGTTTCACGTCCCACTCCCACGGGCCGAAGACGGTCTCGTCGAAGTCGTTCAGGTCGATGACGAGGTGCCCGCGCACATCGCCGTAGAGGCCGAAGTTCGCCGCGTGCGCGTCCCCGCAGATCTGCGCGCCGATCCCGGTGACCGGCCCCGCGGACAGGTCGTGCGCCATCAGCCCGGCCGCCCCGCGCAGGAACGCGAAGGGGTTCGCGGCCATCCGGCCGACCCGTATCGGCGTCAGCCCGGCGACCCGGCCGACATTGGACTCCTCCACGGCGCGCACGGCGTCCGGCCGTCCGGCCGGCGCCACGAAGCGGGCGTGCGCAGCCCGCGGCACCCGCTCCCGCAGCGCCTTGCCCCGCTCCTTCGGCGAATCCTCCGCCACCCGCGGCGCGAACCCCGCCACCTCCGGAATCCGCTGCCCAGCCCCAGCCGCCATGTGCCCCGCCCCACCCGTCCGTCGATCGCAAGAACGCGCTGACCGTACCTACAGCCCGGCGTCCCTGGCCAGCAGCGCCGCCTGCACCCTGTTGTCGCAGCCCAGTTTCGCGAGGATGCGGCTCACGTACGTCTTCACCGTGGCCTCGCTCATGTGCAGCCGCCGGCCCGCATCGGCGTTCGACAACCCCTCGCCCAGCAGCGCCAGCACCCCGCGCTCGCGCTCGCTGAGCTCCGCCACCTGCCGGCGCGCCTGCTCGCCGCGAGCGACGGCCTTCCCGGACGCCAGCTGGTCGACGACATGGCGGGTCGCCCCGGGCGAGAGGTACGCGTCCCCGGCAGCGGCCGCCCTGACGGCCCCGATGAGCTCGCCGGGGGCCGAGTCCTTCAGCAGGAAGCCGGCACTGCCCCGGCCCAGCGCCCGCAGGACGTTCTCCTTCTCGCCGAAGGTGGTCAGGATCAACGCCCGCACCCCCGGCACGGCCCGCCCCAGCTCCGCCAGGGCGGTCAGCCCGTCCATCACGGGCATCTGGATGTCCAGCAGCACCACGTCCGGGGCGTGGGCCAAGGCCGACTCCACCGCCTCGCGGCCGTTCGCCGCCTCCGCGACGACCTCGATGTCCGGAGCCGAGGTCAGGATCATCCTGATCCCGGCCCGGATCAGCGGCTCGTCGTCGGCGATCACCACTCTGATCACTTGGGCTGTCACCCCGCGCTCCTACTGCTTGACCTCGTACGCCTGCTTGTCCACGAGCTTGCCGTCCTTGAAGCAGAACCGGAAAACCAGGTCCGTCCCCAGCGCACCCGGCTGGTCCCTCGCCAGCCGGGCCGTGCACTGCGAGCCCTCCGGCCGGGGCGGCCCCTTCTCCGCCGCCCCCTCGACGAGGAAGCCGCCGCTGCTCGGCAGCCGGTCGCGCACGGCCTGCTCCGCCGCGCCCACCTGCGCCGCCTCGAACTCCGTGCGGTCGATCACCGAATCGTCCATGGAGCCCACCAGGAACGCCACCCCGGCGCCGACCACGATCACCAGGAGCACCACCGCCGCGAAGGCGATGCCGCACCCCAGCGCGAAGCCGCCGGTCCTGGTGCGCCCCGGGACGGACAGCTCCCGGTCCACCACCGACCAGTCCATGGGCGGCACACCCCGGAGCCCCTGCGCCTGCGCCTGCTGCCCGAAGTCGTCGGCCACGTCCGCCGCCCCGGCCGGCTCCGCCCCGTACGGCAGGACGCCCGCCACCCGGAACCCGCCGCCGTCCACCGCCCCGGCGTGCACCATCCCGCCGACGAGCCGGGCCCGCTCGCGCAGCCCCGTCAGCCCCTGTCCGCCCGACACCAGCCCGCCGACCCCCGGGCCGGCCGCCGGGCCGTTGGCGATCTCCACCACCAGCGAGTCGTCCTCGTACCGCAGCTCCACCGTGATCGGGGCACCCGGAGCGTGCTTGTACGCGTTCGTCAGGGCCTCCTGCACGATCCGGTAGGCCGCGTGGTCGCACGCCGCGGCCAGCGGCCTCGGCTCCCCCGACGCCGTCAGCCGTACGTCCGTGCCCGCGCCCCGCGCCGCCTCCACGACCCCCGCGATCCCGGCCACCCCCCGCGCCGCCGGCTGCGCCGCCTCCTCCACCGGGAGGGGCGCCTCGACCCCGTCCCGCAGAATCCCGACGACCTCGCGCAGCTCGTGCATCGCCGCCACGGAGGCCTGGCGCAGCACGCCCACCGCTTCGAGCTGGCGGTCGGTGAGGTGGGGGTCCACCTCCAGCGCCCCGGTGTGCACCGAGATCAGGGCGAGCTGGTGGCCCAGGCTGTCGTGCATGTCCTGGGCGATCCGCTGGCGTTCGCGCAGCCGGGCCTGGCCGGCGACCATCGCGCGCTCGCGCAGCAGCTGCCCGTTGCGCTCCTGGAGCGCGCTCAGCAGGGTGCGGCGCTGCGACCAGTAGCGGCTGGCGAGACCCGGGATCACCGTGGTCGCCAGGAACATCAGCGTGGTGAAGATGACCACCAGCAGGGGGCGCATCTGCGACCACTCGTGCACCACCCCGAGGCCGACCGACGCGAAGAAGGCCAGCGTGAAGGCGGCCCCCGCCCGCCCCACCCCGATGATCCGGCGCCCCGCCGACCAGCCCAGCACCGTCGTGACCAGGACCGTTCCGGGCAGGAACGCGCCGAGTGCGGCACCCGCCACCAGCGTCGCCGCCGGCAGCCGCCGGCGCAGCAGGGTCAGTGCCATGACGACCGCGGCGCTCACCAGCATCCGCAGGCCGGAACCCCTGTCGAGCTCCTCGACGCCCAGCCCGAGCAGGACCGCCACCGAGCCGATCGCCAGGTCCCCGGCCAGCATCCGCCGGGTCCACGGTTCGGGCCCTTTCAGCCACTCCCGGCCCGCACGTGTCTTCGCCATCGCATCCACCCGACGACCCTAGACACCCGCGTCGGGCTCCGGCTGCCCTCTTTCGTCGCTTCGGCCCCGACGAAAGTCGCCGCCGGAGCGACCGGCGTGAAGTTCTCATGGCGAGGGCGGCGGCAGCTCACGGCCGACTGGTGTCGGCGTAACTGTCCTGCCGCGGGGCGCGGGTGGGAGCCTGAGGGCGGTCACCGAAGGGAGTGGACATGGAGCGGCTGGAGATCGGTCTGTTGGGGCCCCTCGTCGTCACGGTCGGCGGCAGGTCCGTCGTCCCCAGTGCCGCGAAGCAGCGCAGGCTGCTCGCGCTGCTGGCCGTGAACATGGGGCGCGAGGTGAGCATGGGGACGATCGTCGAGGAGCTGTGGGGCGGGTGCCCGCCCAGTGGGCCGACCGCCGCCGTGCAGACGTACGTGAAGCACCTGCGGCACCGCATCGCGGCCGCCACCGGCGCCGACCCCAAGGAGATCGTCGCCACCGGCTACGGGGGCTACCGGCTCGGCTCCGCCGCCGCGCGGGTCGACACCCGGGAGTTCGAGGCGACCGTGACGGAGGGCCACCGGGCCCTGGCCTGCGGCGACGACGAGCGGGGCGCCGGCCTGCTGGGCTCCGCGCTCGCCTCCTGGCGGGGCCCGGCGCTGGGCGACGTCCAGCAGGGAGGGGTGCTGCGGGCCGAGGCGCTGCGGCTGGACGAGGTACGGCTGGCCGCGCTGGAAGCGCGGATCGGGGCGGAGCTGCGGCTCGGCGCGCACACCCGGCTGGTGAGCGAGCTGACGGCGCTGACCTCGCTGTACCCCCTCCAGGAGAACCTGCACGCCCAGCTGATCCTCGCGCTGTACCGCAGCGGCCGCGCCTCGCGCGCCCTGGAGGTCTTCCGGCGGCTGCGCTCGACCTACGTCGGGGAGCTGGGCATCGAGCCGTCGCGGCGGCTGCAGGAGCTGCACCAGGCAGTACTGGGCTGCGATCCGACCCTGGACGCGCCCGTTGCGAGCCTGGTCGCGCTGTAGGGACGACGTGAGAAGTTCATGGTCGGCGTATGACGCCGTGGCTGTCGTGGGGCCGGGGCCCGGCCCCATACTCGACGAATCCCGCCGCCGGGCAAGAGAGGTGCGATATGCGGCGCACGACTGGGGATGCCCCAACCGTTCATCTCTGGTCGCTGTCCGAGGACGTGGTCGTCGACCAGGGTGCGGGAGACGACGCGCTGCTGCTCACCAGCAGGTGGGGTCAGGACCGGCTCGACCGGCCCAGCCCGGCGGTGCGCGAGGCGCTGCGCCGGATGGAGCTGGGTCCGGTGCTGCTGGGCAATGCCGTGGGCGGCTCCGAGGACCTGCGCCTGACCGCGCTGCCGGCCCTCGCCAAGCTGTCGCACCTGGTGGTGCGCACGCTCGGCGTCGACGACCTGAAGGGGCCGCTGCTGTCGGTGTTCCCGCTGTCGCCGGCCGCGCCGCTGGTCCTGCTCCGCCGGCCCGGCGAGCGCCGGGTGCGGCTCCCCGGGCACGTGGCCTTCACCGTCCCGGAGTCGGGCAGCGGGTGCGTGCTGGAATCCGTGCACTCGCCGCACCGGGTGGTCCTGCACCGGCCCGAGGCGGCCTGGGTGGCGATGCTGCTGGCCTGGCCGACCACGCTCGCGGCGGCCTCGGCCGCGCTGCCGCTGCCCGCGCGCATGACCGAGGACATCATCGGGTACCTGTACGCGGCCGGCATGGTCACCTCCGTCGACGAGTCCCCGCCCGGGGGCCCGCCGGTCCTGCTCTGAGGGCCGTCCCGCCATCCCGGCGGGCGGGCCCTCAGACCAGCCAGCCCGCGTCGCGCGCGATGCGGATCGCGTCGACCCGGTTGCGGGCGTTCAGCTTCGCCACGACCGTCGTCAGGTAGTTGCGCACGGTGCCGGTGGAGAGGTGCAGTTCACCCGCGATCTCGGTCGCCTCCGCACCCTGGGCCGCCATCCGCAGCACCTCGGTCTCCCGGTCGGTCAGCGGGCTCTCCAGGCCGCTCCACGCGGCCAGGGCCAGCTTGGAGTCGATGACCCGCTGCCCGGCCACCACCCGGCGGATGGCGCTGGCCAGTTCCTTCGGGGAGTCGTCCTTGAGCAGGTAGCCGGAGACCTGGGCCGCCAGCGCCCGGCGCAGGGTGCCGGGCCGGCCGAGGCTGGTGAGCATCAGCGTCCGGCACTCCGGCAGGTGCTCGTGGATCTGCACGGCGGCGCTCAGCCCGTCGAGGCCGGGAAGGTCGATGTCGATGATCGCGATGTCGGGTTTGACGTCGAGGGCGGCGGCGAGGATCTCGTCACCGCGCTCCAGTTCGCTGACGACCTCCAGGTCGTCCTCCAGGTTGAGCAGGGCGACGAGCGCTCCGCGCACCATGTTCATGTCTTCGGCCAACAGAATTCTGATCACCGTTGCGAGCCCCCCCGTCCGCGCGGTCGATCTTGTGCCGCCGAGCATAGCAACTTGGCCGGATTCGGTTAACTACCCGCGGTTAAAACGTCTGTTCATGCGGCGAGGCGTGCGCCGTCGTCCTCCGCCGATCCGTCGCGGTCCTCGTCGCGGTCGAGAGCGCCCTGGGCGGGGACCCGCGCCGTCAGCCGGAAGACGTTGCCGGGGCCGCGGTCGACCTCCAGCTCACCGCCCACCGCCCGCAGGCGCAGCTCCAGGTTCCCCAGGCCGCTGCCGCTGTGCGGGGAGGAGTCGCGGTACCCCTCGGTGACACCGTCGTTGGTGACCGAGAGCGTCATCAGGCCGTCCACCTCGACGGCGGTGATCTCGCACTGCGCCGCCCGGCTGTGGCGCAGCACGTTCGTGACGGCCTCCCTGAGCACGGTGGCGAGAACGGTGTCCACCGGCGGGCTGACGGGGCCCATCCGGATGTCGGTCACCGCCTTGACCTCCGCGGCGCCGAGCACCGACCTGGCCGAGCCGATCTCCTCCTCCAGCGACATGTCCCGGTAGCCGCTCGCGACCCGCCGTACGTCCGCGAGCGACTGGCGGGAGATGGCCAGGACGTCCTCGACCTCCTGCTTGGCCTTGGCCGGGTGGGCCAGGATCAGACGGTGGATCAGCTCCCCCTTGAGCTGGATCGCGGACAGGCTGTACCCGAGCAGGTCGTGCAGGTCCCGGGCGAAGCGCAGGCGCTCCCGGGTGACGGCGGCCCGGGTCAGCTCCCCCCGGCTCTCGTGCAGGACCCGGACCAGCTCCGACAGCCGGGTCAGCCCGAAGGTGACCAGCCCGGTCAGCAGGGTGGTCTGCACGAGGTAGACGCTGTCGAGCACCGGCCGGCCCTCCAGCACCGGGGGCACCAGCATGCTGACGCCCACGAGTCCGTACAGGGTCCAGCCCAGGCGCGCGGGGAGGAGCAGCAGCAGGGAGCCGGCGAGGAAGCCCGCCATCGCGCCCCACTGGGACTTCAGGGCGATGAGCGGCAGGTAGGTGAAGAGGGCCTGGGTGCCGAGGGTCAGCGCCTTGCGGGCGGCGGGCACGTGGCGCGCGCCGGGCCGGGAGTGCAGGAGCTGGAGTGCGAAGACCGCGGCCAGACAGCCCATCGCGGCTGCCAGGCCGCGGCCCTCGACCCCGGCACTGAGGATGTTGAGGATGGTGATGCCCACATAACAGAGGATCGCGACAATCAGGATGACCTCGGCCATCCGCGGGGCGGGCAAATCCCGACTTCGGCGCAGAATGCCCTCGACTGCCACCGCCTCCGGCAGTTCACCCGAGGCCTTGCGGCGGTGAGCCATGTCAATCCCCCTTCGGCACGCCCCTGTTCGAGGTCCAGCGCGAGCATAGGCGAGGGACGGGAAAGGAGGGTGGGATTCTGCGGGTCAAACGAACAACGGGATGGGGTTGAGCTGCCCGTATGGTGTGGGAACGGCCAGTCGTCCGAGGGTGACCGGCACGTCGAATAGGCGGCCGGGCCCGAATCGGGCCCAGAAGTGGCGCAGTCCGGGAACGATGACTTTCACAACCGGAAGATCCAGATCCGGCCGACTCTGGTCCAGGACCAGCAAGTCGAGCCCCTTTCCGGCGACCACATTTTTGATCATGTCCACATCATCAAGCAAATTCTCGTGCCGAACCGGAGCCCAGTCCCCCGGTGTTCGCGGCGCCGCTTTCGGATCCGGCGCCAGATAGGGCTGATTGGCCACCGTTGCCACGTGCCACCAGGACAGCGGCTCCGGATCGGTGATCCGGTACCCCGAGCCGTCCGCCCGTACGTCGCCCACCGCGGGCAGCAGCTGCCCCATCTCCGACAGCGCCCGGCGCAGCGCCACCGCGGGGTCGAAGTGCGCCCCGAAGCCGAAGATGACGTCCTGGTCGGGCTTGTCCGTCCGCCGGCTCAGCGCCGCCATCACCGGTATCCCCAGGTCGGAGGTGAGGTCCAGCACCCACACCTCCCGGTGGACCCGCCGGTACCCGGCACGGACCCGCTCGGTCCAGTCGTCCGCGAAGGCGTCCAGGTCCACCCCGGGCTGCCGGGTGCGGTTGTACCACCACAGGGCCACCGCGTCCCGCTCGACCAGCTCCAGGAAGCCCTGCACCACGGCGTCCTCGGGGCTGCTGCCCGCCGCGTTGCCGTTGGAGTCGGCCCACAGGCCGTCCCAGGACGGGCCCGCCGCCCGGACGTCGCCCCGCGCGTAGTACAACATCGAGGTCGGCAGCAGCCGCTGTACGCCTTCGGTGAGCGACCACACCGGCGTCCACTCGGTGGGCCGGTCCTCGTCGAACGGCGTGGAGACGTAGTGGAAGCGGGAGTGCTGCGCGTTCCAGTACTCCCGGTCCGCGTACTGGCGGTCGCCGTACAGCTGGCAGTCGTTGGGGTGTACGGCGGCCGCCCCCAGGCCCCGCAGGGAGTCCCGTACGACCGGTTCGTCGCCGTGCCGGGTGCCGCTGTAGCGCTCGACCGCCTCGCACAGCGCGCTGGTGCGCGCCTCCTCCTCGGTGCGGCCCTTGCCGCCGTTGAGCGCGCGCAGGCCCGAGCTCAGTCCCGCGAAGGAGGCCGACTCCATCGCCAGGTTGTGCCCCGACACGTAGGAGGAGACGAAGTCGGGCGCCCCGGGCGCCCGCCGGACCTCCTTGACCACCCCGGTCACCGGGTCCACCAGGTGTGCGTAGCGCCGGAGCATCTGCGCCGCCGTCAGCGCCCGGTCGTCAGACCCGGCCGACGCGGCCTTGGGACGCGGAGCGGGGACGAACGGCGCCGTGACCCGGCGGGCCACCAGCCCGGGGTCGCCGCAGCCCGCGCACTGGGGCCGCCGGCTCACCGGGTGGCTGGCGGTGCGCATCCGCAGGGTGTCCAGGGTCTGCACGTGCCCCTGCTCCGGGCGGCGCAGGCCCGCCAGCCACTTCGCCGTCTCCAGCACGGCGAAGTTCACCGCCAGCGCCGTCCCGGAGGCCAGCCCGGCGGGCGGCCGCGGCACGGGGCCGTCCAGACCCAGGGCGCGCCGCACCGGCAGCTCGGAGTGGCGGTGTCCCCGCAGCCGCACCGCCATGCAGTGCCAGCAGGGTCCGGAGCCGGGCTGGAAGAACGGGCCCACCCAGGGATCGGTCCCGCACACCTTGACCGGCACCCACGGCCGGCCGGCGGCGCGGTGGAACGCGTCCGCGGCGGCCAGCTGCGGGGAGAGGTAGTCGTCGCACAGCACCAGGACCAGGTCCGCGTCCCCGGGGACGTCCGTGACGGGGATGCCCGACGCCCGGCAGGCGGCGGCGACCGGCGCGGGGTCCAGGCCCGCCAGCGCCTCGACCGCCACCGAGGTCCGGGACAGGTCGGTGGCGGCCCGGCCCCCGTCCAGCCCGGCCAGGTCCCAGTACGCCTCCGCCTCCGCACTGCGCGGCGCCGGCACCGAGCCGGACGCCGCCGGGGCGGTGAAGCGGATCAGCCCGGCGTCCGCCAGGGCCTCCAGGGCCGCCTCGACGTCCTCGGGGCCCAGCGCCCGCGCGGCCTCCCGCAGGACCGCCGCCACGGTGCGGGTCCCGTCGAGGAGCGGCACCAGGATCTCCGCCTCGCTGCCGTGCAGGGCGGTCACTCCGCGCCGGGACACCAGGTAGGCGGCGTCGTCCGGCACGACCGTCGGCCTCAGGTGGGACTTGAAGCCCACCAGCGCGTCGGCGTCCGTCGGCACGGCCGCCGCACGCCCGATCTCGGCAGAGGTCATGCCCCCAGCCGTCCGGCGGTCGGGGCCACCGGGCCCGTCATCTGCGTCAGGCCGCAGATCGTGAAGAGGACGACCGGCACATCGGTCAGTGAGTCAAGGTTCTCGATCACCAGACCCCGTCTGAGGGATCGGGCGGGAAGGGCCGCGGATTCGGTGGAACTGGTGCGGGCGCCTGCCGAAATGATGGTCATGGCGGTGAGTTCCCTCTGCGTCGTCGTGGAGCGGATTCGGTCCGTTCGCTGACGATTCTGCGAGGAACTGCTGAGCCCTGACAGTGCCCGGCTCACCACCGCGAGATGAAGATTTCACATGGCCGCGGGACACCTCCGGGAGCACCTCCGGAGCGGGGTGCGAACCGGACATCCGGCGCGGTCCGCGGGGCCTCGGCGGGCCTTTAAGCGAGCACTTGATGACGATGTTGCCCGCATGCCCACTCCTTACGCTCGAATTCCCCTACAGACGCTCCCCGTCTGCTTTACCCCTTGTATGCGCGGAGGCCCCGCCTCCGCCAGGAAGCAGGTCCCCGTGAACGACACCGCCGAGGCCCCGCCGTACGGCCGCATCCTGCGGCTCGAAGAGCTCCTGGAGGCCGCGTGTGTCCGCGAGGACGACGTGGAGCGGGTGCTGTTCCTCGCCACCCACCAGTCCTGCGAGATCTTCTTCGCCGTGGTGCTGCGCCACCTCGAGGACGTACGGGACGCCCTCGACGCGGGCGACGGCTTCCTCGCCGCCCGCCGCGCCGCTCCCCTGCCCCTCATCTTCCGCACGCTCGTGGGCCAGTTCGACGGGCTGGCCACGCTCACCCCGGCCGCCTTCGAGGTCATCCGCACCGCGCTGGGCGAGGCCAGCGGCTTCCAGTCCGCGCAGTTCCGCGAGATCGAGTACCTCTGCGGGCTGCGCGACACCCGTTTCCTGAACACCGCCGGATTCAGCGCCGCCGAGCGGCAGCGGCTGCGCGACCGTCTGGAGCAGCGGTCCGTACAGGAGGCGTACGAGGCCTACGTGTCCGGCGGTCCGGACCGGGAGTCCGCCGACGCCGCGCGGCGCACGCTGGTCGACTTCGACGAGGCGGTGGCGATGTGGCGGGCCCGGCACGCGGTGCTCGCCGAGCGGTTCCTGGGCGGCGGCACCGGCACGGCCGGCTCCGACGGGGCCTCCTACCTGTGGATGGCGGCCCGCCGGCGCGTGCTGCCCCAGGTGTGGGCGGAACTGGCGTGAGCACGGCCGGAGCCGACCTCGACCGCGACTACTCCCCCAGCTCCCTCGTCCCCGACCTCGGCGCCCACCTGACGCGGTACGCGGCCGACAGCGCACGCGCCCGCACGACCCTGCGGGTCCACCGCGACCTGCCGTGCGGTCCGCTGCCGGAGCAGCGGCTCGACCTCTTCCCGGCCGCCGCGCCGGGGGCTCCGCTGATGGTGTTCGTGCACGGCGGCTACTGGCAGGAGCTGAGCAGGGCCGAAGCGGCCTTCGCCGCGGCGGACTTCGTGGCGGCGGGCGTGTCGTTCGCCGCGCTCGGCTACGGCCTGGCCCCGCGCCACCGGATGCGCGCGATCACCGCGATGGCCGCCGACTCCGTACGCCGGATCTGCGCCGGGCGGTCCGGCCTGCCGGGCGCCCCCGCCTCCGTGCACCTCAGCGGCCACTCCGCCGGGGCCCACCTGGTGGCCTCCGCGCTCCTGGACACCGCGGGCTGGCGGGCCGCGGGGCTGGACCCGGCCGCGGAGATCGCCTCCGCGACGCTGATCAGCGGGGTCTACGACCTGGAGCCGCTGACCCGCACGTACGTCAACGACGCGCTCGGCATGGACGCGCGGGAGGCCCGCGACGTCAGCCCGCAGCGCCGGCTGCCCGCCGGCGCCGGGGCCCTGCCGCCGCTGGTCCTCGCCCGGGGCGTCCGCGAGACCGCGGCCTTCGCCGGGCAGCAGGAGGCCTTCGCCCGGGCGGCCCGGGCCGGCGGCGCGGACGTGGACGAGCTGGTGGTGCCCGGCCGGCACCACTTCGACCTGCCCTTCGACCTCGGGGCGCCGGCCACCGCCCTCGGCGCGGCGGTCGCCCGCCGGCTCCGGGGGTGATCCGCGCCCTGCTGCCCGCGGGGGCCGCCGGGGCGGACGCCTTCGGGGACGCCCCGGAGGGGGCGCTGCTCCCGGCCGAGGAAGCGGTGGTCGCCGGGGTCGCGCCCGGCCGGCGGCGGGAGTTCGCCACGGTCCGGCACTGCGCGCGCCGGGCGCTGCGCGAGCTGGCCGGCCGCTCCCCGGGGCCGGCCCCGCCGCCCGTGGCGCTGCTGCCGGACCGGGACGGCGTGCCCCGCTGGCCCGACGGGCTGGTGGGGAGCATGACGCACACCCGGGGGTACCGCGCGGCCGTGGTCGCCCGCGCCGCCGACGTGGCCCGGCTCGGGATCGACGCCGAGCCGGACCGCCCGCTGCGCCCCGGGGTGCTGGAGACCATCGCCTCGCCCGCCGAGCGGGCGGCACTGCCGGGCCTGATCGCGCACGGGCCGGGCGGGGAGGACCCCGGCGCGTGCGGCACGGATGCGTACGGCTTCGGCGGGGACGGCTTCGGCGGGGGCGGCGGCGTGTGCGGGGACCGGCTGCTGTTCTGTGCCAAGGAGGCGGCCTACAAGGCGTGGTTCCCGCACGCACGCGTCCTGATCGGCTTCCGCGACGTGGAGGTGGACTTCGGCGGCCCGGCCTCGGGCGGCCGGTTCGAGGCGCGGGTGCGACGCGCACCGGGTGTGCTGCTGCGGGGCCGGTGGGGCGCGGGCAACGGCCTGCTGGTCGCGGTCGTGGCGACCCCCGCGGACGGCGCGCGGGGTGCGGACCCCGGACATTAGCCGGGCGCTTAAGAGCCTGGTCCGAGCCGGCCGGACCCTCCTAGCCTGCGAACGGCCCCGGCCCGGTGCCGGCGGGGCCCCGGACCGTACGGCGCAGGGCCGCCCGGGCGAACCACAGGAGGAGCGATGGTCTCAGCACCCCACCCCAGTTCGATCGCCGGCGAGGTCCGGCCCGTCGCGGCCGAGTCGTTCGTGCACCTGGTGCGGGCGCACGCCCGGACCCGGCCGGAGGCCGTCGCCGTCCGCTCGGGCCGGGAACAGGTCACCTACCGGCAGCTGTGGCAGCGGGCCCTGGCCGTCGCCGCCGCCCTCGCCGAGGCCGGGACCGGACCGGGCGACCGGGTCGCCCTGTGGGCCGACCGGACCGCCGGGACGGTGGCCGGCGCGCTGGGGGCGATGGCCCTCGGAGCCGCGTACGTCCCCGTCGACCCGACGCACCCCGGCGAGCGCACCGCCGCCGTCCTGGCGGGGGCCGCGCCGGCCGCGCTGCTCCACGACGGCGCCGCGGGCGCCGGGACGCTGCCCGCCCTGACCGTGCCGGTCATCGACGTACGGGAGCTGCCGGCGCCCCCCGGCCTGCCGGAGCCGGCGCTGCCGCGCTCCGCGGACATCGCGTACATCGTCTTCACCTCCGGCTCCACCGGCACCCCCAAGGGCGTCATGGTCCCGCACGGCTCGCTCACCAACTACGTCGCCTGGTGCGGGGACCTGGTCGGCGGCGCGGGCGGCGGCAGCCCGCTCTTCGGGAGCCTCGGCTTCGACCTCGCGCTGACCTCGCTGTGGGTGCCGCTCGCCCAGGGCCGCACGGTCACCGCGGTCGCCGGGATCTGGGACCAGGGGACGCTGTTCGGCGGGCGGGAGGAGCCCTACACCTTCGTGAAGATGACCCCCTCGCACGCCCGCTTCTTCGAGGTGCTGGCCGAGCCGCCGCGCTACGACCGGGTGACGGGGCTGCTGATGTTCGGCGGGGAGGGCCTGGACCCCGCCCTGATCGCCTCGCTCGGCTCCCGGCTCGACGGGGTCCGGCTGGTCAACCACTACGGCCCGACGGAGACCACCATCGGCTGCTGCGCGTACCGCTTCGACCGCCACAGCGTGCCGTCGACGCCCACCGTGCCGATCGGCCGGCCCGCCTGGAACACCCGGGCGTACGTCGTCGACGAGGGGCTGCGCCCGGTGGCGCCGGGCACGCCCGGCGAACTGGTCGTCGCCGGGCGGGCGGTGGCCGCCGGCTACCTGGGCGGTGCGGGCGGCGGGAAGTTCCTCGACGAGGCCGCGCTGGGCGGGCCGGCCGGCGGGCGCGCCTACCGGACCGGGGACACCGTGGAGCTGCTGCCGGAAGGGGCGCTGCTCTACCTCGGCCGCGGGGACGACCAGTTGAAGGTCAACGGGTACCGGGTGGAGCTCGGCGAGCTGCGCCACCACGTGCTGTCCGTGCCGGGGATCGCCGACGCGGCCTTCGACATCGTGCGCGGACCGGTGGACACCCTGGAGCTGTACGTCCGGCTGGGCGGACGGGGTCCGCGGCCCGACGGGGAGGAGTTCTCGGCGCTGGTCCGCAAGACGCTCGCCGCCGCGCTGCCCTCGGCGCTGGTCCCGGGCGCGGTGCACCTGGTGGACGAGATCGTGGTGAACGCCAACGGCAAGACCGACCTGGCCGCGACGCGGGCGCGGGCCGCGGCCCGCTGACCGGGAACTCCTCACGTCCGGGGGGTTACGAGGTCACGCGCGCACGTCAGGCACAGCTCAGCGGACCGTCAGCGCGGTCCGGGATTCTCACAGGGCGGGCCACGGCCCGCGCCGTCGAACGGCGCGGGCACCGGGGGTGGGGCCGGGGGGGGGGCCGCCCCCCGGGGGGGCGGGCGGCGGGCCCCCCCCCCCCCCCCCCCCCCCCCCCCCCGCGGGGGGGGGGGCGGGGGGGGGCACGCGGA
>NZ_JBHXSC010000063.1:0-43289 GCF_042716505.1 Streptomyces sp. NPDC058674 | reverse complement strand
CCCCAGGGGTCGGTGGCCTTCACGTCCGCGCCCAGGTCTCCGCCGCCGCCGACGCGCACCGCGTTGTGGCAGCCGTCCCGGCGCATGAGGTCGCGCACCGCGTCCTCGAACTGGGAGTGGTGCAGGGTGTCCAGCTGGGACAGCCCGCACCGCAGCCCCTGTGCGCGGACCGCTTCCCACCGGGCCTTCTGCTGCTGCTGGCGGATCCAGGTTCCGCCGCCCAGGACCGCGAGCACGCCGATGACGGCCAGCACCCACCAGTGGGCCAACAGCCAGTTGATCAAGGCCCCCACCAAGGCGACGGCCGCGACCCCGGCCACGAGGACCCCGAGCAGTCGGTCCTCCGCGCGCTGTTGTCGCCTGCTCGGCCTGCGCGTACGCCGCCGCGCCGGCGGGCGCCTGGCCGTCGCCCGGCCTTTGCGGGCGCGCGGGCTCATCGGCTGGCCTGCGCGACGCCACTCGCGAGTTGACCCAGGACGTTCAGGATTCCCTGGCCGACCGGGGTGGGAGCGAGCAGGACTCCCAGCGCCAGGACGATGACCACGGTCATCTTCTCGTCGAAGCGGCTACGGGATTCAGTGCGCCGCCGCAGTCGGATAAATACGATGACTGCGAGCAGCAGCGCCACGTTGATGGTCAGCAACCGTTCAGCCTCCCCCACCGGCCATCACCACGCAGGGTAGGCGACACGCTACCCGCAGCCTTCTGTGTAGCCGGGCGTCGGTGATGTTGGAGGCGGGTTGCCCGGTAATGGCACAAAGACGGCGGACCTGGCTGAATACCGCACCAGCCGCACTACGGCTCTGCGTTGCCGGCAGAGGTACGGGCCTCAGTCGTCACAAGCTGCTGCTGGTCAGCGCGGGAAGGTTGGCCAGGGCAGCGGGGAGCTCCTTGACGCCCTGCTGCGCGTACCAGCCGTGGCACCAGCGCAGGACGCCGGCGCGGCTGAGCCGCCACTCCGAGCAGCACTGGACCAGTACATCGGCGGCGTAATCGACGCTCAGCGCTTGCAGATAGCCGCGAGGTCCCGCCTTTTCCCTTCCGGAGTACAGCGTGGTGCCGGCCCGGCTAGGTTCATGATCAGTCCGCGCCGTATGGGCGCGTGGGCCAGGACCGGTTTCCCGCGCTCTGGGTACAGCCGGACCGCATCCGGGCCTCGGCATCCCAAGCGATGCCGAGGCCCGCACTCCCCCGCCCGTCAGTGGCGCCTGCCGGATTGGGCGTCACGGAAGGGAGGATGCGGCGTTGCATTCGCGGCAGGTGACGGCGCGCGGCTGTTTGAGGGCGTCGAGGGTCTGGTCGAGGTCGAGGGGTGTTCCGCCGGGCTGGCATCCGATGACGTGGATCAGGGTCGCTCCGGGGTGGCCGGGCCGGTGGGGCAGTTGCTGTACCGTCCACGCCTGCCGGCCACCGACGAAAGCCGCAGGAGTGCTGGCTGGCCGGGTCGGCACGCCGCTGTAGTCGCCGCCCTCGAGGGGGCGCACATGGCCGGCGCCCAGCCACACGCGGTGCTCGACCGGCTCTGGCCGACCCCCGCTCCCGGTCCCCCAGACGGTGACCCCGACCCGGTACTCCCAGCCCGCCGAAGTCCGACGCCGCTCGTACAGGGAACCCCGCAGTTCCTGCCCGTCGGGCACGACCGCGATCACCCTCGCACCCGGTCCCACTATCCGCCCCTTCCCCTCATCACCGGATTCTCCACATGTGGCCCGGCAGCATCGCGCTCTCAGCCCCGGCATAGAACGGGGTCGTCGGACTGACGGACGAGCTGATCAGGACACCGCTTCCGGCTGATGCGCCAGGTCAAGGCCGTTGGACCGCACCAGCGGGGCTCGTTGCCGAGCAGCGGTTCTCGCCCGGCGGCTTCGGTGCGCGGCGATGCCGTGATCCGCTGGCTGGCTCGCGAACAGGAGGGCGGCAAGCCGTTGAATCCGGCGGTCCAAGTCGAGGGTTATGCGGCGGCGTTCCCGGCTGCGGATCACGGCGACCGTGTGCGTGCTGGTGTCCAGCTCGGTGGCCAGGAAGCTGGTCGGCCATCCGCGTTCGGCGAGGTCCTGCAGACTCGCGGCAGCCCTGCCCGCATCAGTCAGCCCCGGCAGGAGACGATCACGGCGGAAGACGCTAGTCGGGGGGATACCGAGGATCGCGTCGGCTGTGGCCCGGTGAATGCGAGCCGGCTGCTTGCCGGCCGGGCGGAGCAGGCGCCGTATGAGGGTGACGGCGACGCCCGAGATCTCGGCGATGTCTGCGGCTGACACGTCTCGTGCAGTTGACGGACGCGGGCACTGGCCTCGGCGGAAGAGACCCGGGCGGGCCGCCCTGCCTTCAGCTCACTGGTACGCCGGGCACGGTCCCGCCGGGCTGCGGCTATGCACTCGGGGCGCGTGCAGCCGTAGTCGGCGCACGAAGGGCTGCCGTGCCGGACGCGCGACCGTACCGGCTTCCTGCGGCCCCGGCCCGCAGGACTGGGACCGGCCGCCACAGGCACAGGAAGAGGTATCGAATCCATACCCGGCTGATTCTGCCTGCTCACTCGAGACCGGACCGCCACGGCGGGGGTCGCACAGCGGGTGGGTTCACCTCATCGACGGCTCCCTCACCGCCACGGCCTTCAGTTCAGCAGACTTCTTTGCAGCCGCTTCCCGCCAGGCCGTCGACGCCTTCGTCGGCACGGGGGCCCCGATCATCTGACGGGCCCCGTGCTCGTGCCACCGTTGCGGCACCATGGCTCACGCCACCCGCCGACACCCAGGAGCCATCGTCACCCTGACCGACTACGAGACTGAGGTACTGAACCTGCTCGCCGCCTCCGCCGAACCCATCGGCACCTTCGAGGTGGCCGACCGGCTGCAGAGCCGCCCGGCCCCCGACATCAATGCCCCAGACGAGGACCCAGTGCGCGAGGCGTGCACCGAGGAGCGGATCGACCTGGTGCAGTCCACGATCGCTCTGTGCGCCAAGGGGCTCGCCGACGTCGCCGTGCGCTCCGACGGTGAGAACGGAGACCGGTTCGTGGCCACGGACGCGGGACGGGCCTTCCTCGCCGAGCAGTGAGCAGTACTGCCCTGCTGCCCGGCATCTCGACCGGTAGCAGGGCAGACATCGGACCCCGGCAGGCACTCTCGACACTCGTAGGCCCCGTTCGAACGGCCACGAGTTGTTCCTGATCAGCTGTCGAGGAGGCCCAGCTCGCTGTCGGGCCGGCACAGCGGGCACGCGATGACCGACGGCACCGTCCGCAGCACTTCCAGGACCGACTCCCTGGTGGCCGACCGGCCGCGGCTGGTGATCTGGCAGGCGCCGGTGTGGACGCGGTCGGGTCTGTGGGAAACGCCGATGCCGTACTCGATCCACCAGCGAGGAGGCTCCGGCGGGGGCCTGCGGCGCGCCAGCTCGTCGTCGGCGGCCCGGACGGCGCTGATCTTCTCGTCGACGCGGGCGAGGGTGAGCTCCAGCCAGCGGCGTATCACCAGGAGCTGGTCCAGGGCTGGCGGCAGGGGCAGGAGCGGATCCGGCATGACGGGTCAGGCCGCCTCGGCAAGGTCGGAGAGAACGGCAGGGCGGGTCTCCTTCTTCAGCTGCATGCGTGCGGCCACCACGTCCTCACGGGCGACTGTCGCCCAGTGGGGGTGATCGACGACAGCGATCGACAGCTCCCGGATCTCGGCCCACATCCGGTCGACCGTCTCCTTCTGCTCCTCGCTCCAGCCGGGGCTGTCGGGGACGTCTCCGCGGTGGGAGAACCGCTCACCCCGGGCCCAGCCCGCGAGGGGTTCCACGCTCCACGGCAGTTCGGCCAGGTAGGCGCGGTGGGCGGCGTGGGCGCGGTGGAGTCGCTCCTGCAGCTGGAGGAGATCGTCGGGGAAGGTGCTGGTGTCGGTCACCCTCGAATCGTAAGCCTGTTCGAATTTGGTTGCGAAGTCGGCGCTCCGGTGGGTGACCCGTTCGGCGGAACACTGCGGACCGCCGACGAGGTCGGGTGGTGCGGAACGGGTAGGTGCCGTGTGCTGTAGGGGGGTGCTGGAGGAGGTGACGGTCGTGGCGCGTCCTGTATGGGCCGGGAATCTGTCGTTCGGGCTGGTCAGCCTGCCGGTGGGCCTGTACACGGCCACCGACAGCCACACGATCCACTTCCATCAGCTTCAGCGCGGCACCTCCGACCGGATCCGCAACCGCCGCGTGAACGAACGGACGGGGGACGAGGTCGAGCTCGACGACATCGTGAAGGGCTACGACACCGGCGGCGAGTACGTCTTGGTCGAGCCGAAGGAACTGGACGAGATCGCCCCGGGCCGTTCCCGCTCGCTGGACATCGCTGGCTTCGTCGACCTCGCCGACATCGAACCGATCTACTTCGACAAGACCTACTACCTCGGCCCGCGCGGTGCGGAGTTCGGGAAGGTCTACAGCCTGCTGGAGCAGGCCCTGGCCATGGCGGGTAAGGCGGGCATCGCCACCTTCGTGATGCGCCAGCACGAGTACCTCGTCGCGCTCAAGGCCGAGAACGGCCTCCTGACCCTGCACACCCTGCACTGGTCGGACGAGATCCGGGACCCGAAGCAAGAGATCGACACCCTCCCGGGCAAGGCGAAGGCTTCGGACAAGGAACTGAAGATGGCCGAGCAGCTCATCAACGCCATGAGCATGACCTGGGACCCCAGCGAGTTCCACGACACCTTCCAGGAGAAAGTCGCCGCGCTGATCGAGGCGAAGAAGGCCGGCGAGACCGTGGAGAAGGCCGAACCCGCCGCCGAGCCGACCGGAGTTGTCGACCTCATGGAAGCCCTGCGCGCCAGTGTCGAGCGTGCGGGCAGCCCAAAAGCCACCGGCGGCAAGGCCACCGCCTCCAGGAAGGGTTCCGGATCCGCGAAGACCACCGGGAAGCCGCCGGCGAAGAAGCGGATCCGCTCCGCCCCGAAGGAAGACCTGAGCGGCCTGTCGAAGGCCGACCTCTACAAGAAGGCCGCAGCCGCCAACCTGCCCGGCCGCTCCCAGATGACCCGGGACGACCTGGTCAAAGCCCTGACCCGGGCCTGACCCTGGCCGCCCGTCGGTTCTGCGCGGTTGGCAGCGCCTACTTCAAGGTGTCGAAGGGGACGGTCTCGTAGGAGACGGTGGCGCCGGGGCAGTCCTCAGCAAGGCCAAGGAGCGCTTCACGCTCACGGTCGTCGGCAGTCAGCGACCAGCGCAGCTTCGTCTCGACCCAGCCGGTGACGTAGGTGCAGTGGTAGCCGACGGCCGGGGGCAACCACTCGGCCGGGTCCTTGTCGGCCTTGGCCCTGTTGGACTTCGCGGTGACCGCGATCAGCGAAGTGGGGCTGGCCAGGTCGTTGGCGTACGCCTCGCGGCGCTTCGCGGTCCAGGTCGAGGCCCCGGAGTCCCAGCTCTCGGCGAGCGGTACGAGGTGGTCCACATCGAGGCCGGTGGCGGCGGTGACCCAGGTGTCGTCGTATTGGGAGAACCAACGGCCGCCGGTCAGCTTGCAACCCGAGGCGATCTCCGGATAGTCGACGGCCTCCTGGAGAAGGGTCTCGGCGCGGGTGTTGCAGCCGTCGTCCGGGATCGCGCCGGCGTTCCAGTGCTTGAAGGCGGTGCGGACGTATCCGTCGCGGGACTCGGCGGCCGCGGGGATACGGTCGATGCCGTCGAACAGGGTGGTGGTGTTCAGTGGCGCAGGCAGGGTCACGGCCGGCGCCGGTCCATCGGCGGCGGCCGGGGTGGCGGTGGCGAGCAGGGGCAGAGCGGCGAGGGCGAGCGCGGGCAGACCGCGCCGCAGCAGGTTCGTGATCACCGTCCAGGGTTGTAGCCGGACTGCCTGCCCACCTGGGAGGGAACCGGCCCGTGCGTCACCCGGGCGGGCGCGCCAGTTCACCGCAGAAACGGCACTTCGTGGATGCGCTTCGCCAGACCGGGACTTGCGGGCGTTGCGTCAGTCGTTCTCAAGTCGCTGATCGGGTCCTAAGCGACGGTCTTGCCGGAGCTCCTCACCGTGCTTCACCATCTGTAACCAAACAGATACCGCGAAGCCGGGGGTGGGCATGTCGTCTGGTACGGGCGGAAGCTACTGGGCGGACAAGGCGCTGCCCAGCGTGTTCAAGCACGAGCTGCTCAAGCGCTATCTGCCGCAGTTCGGCGGCATGACGGGCTCGCGATCGCACGACAAGCGCGTGGTCTACCTGGATGGGTACGCGGGCGAGGGCCGGTACGAGAACGGCGAGCCGGCCTCCGGGGAGCTCGCGCTGAAGATCGCCGCGGACCTGCGTTCCCGGGCCGGGCTGACGCTGGAGTGCTTCTTCTCGGAATCCCAGCCGAAGTCGTTCGACCGCTTGCAGGAGGTCGTCCAGCAGTACCGCGCCGGCGGTGTGCTGGCCCACGCCCACCGCGGTGAAGTCGATGGCGTCCTGGACCAGGTCCTCGAGCGGGCCGAGGGGGAGCCACTGTTCCTTTTCCTTGACCCGTGCGGGCTGGTCCTTCCCCAGGACCGGCTGGTGGACGTGCTGGCCCGCAAACGGCCGCAGGACTGGCCGCCGACCGAGTTGCTGATGAACTTCAGCATGATGGCCGTCTGGCGCCTGGGTGGGCACGTGCGCTCCCCGCAGGGCAACGAGAAGTCGCTGCAGCGCTTCGACGACGTGTGCGGCGGCACCTGGTGGCGCGAGTACTTCGCCGACGCGACGGCCTCTCGCGAGAAGGAAGGGGCGGCCGAGGACGCGATCGAGGCGGTCGCCGCCGAGTACTGCCGTCGCCTGGCCGAGCGCACGGGCATGCTCGTGCAGTCGGTTCCGGTGTCGCACTCCCCGCGCAAGCGAGCGGTGTACCAGCTGGTGTTCGCCACCCGCAGCCCCTACGGGCTGTGGGTGTTCGGCGACACCGTCGCCCGGGCCCGGGACGAGTGGTGGAAGACGCTCGAGCTCCGCGAGGAGAAGGACGACGGGCTGTTCTCAGTGACCTCGGTATCGCGGCCAGATCCCAAAGAGGTCGAGACCAGGGCGGTGCCGCAGATCGCGGACAACCTGGAACAGCTTCTACTGCGGACGGGCCGGCCGATCAAACTGGTGGACCACCCCCTGGAGATCTTCGGATCCTTCTACGGGCAGGTCACCGAGCCGGCGGTGCGCAAGGCCGTGCAGCTCCTGCACGGGCAGGGCAAGACGCCCAGCAACGGTGTGGGAGTACGCCGGACCCGGGAGATCACCCTCCACCCCGGTCACCGCGCGGCCTGACCGACGCGACCACGCGTAGAGCCGACGGCAGTGGACGGTCCCGGTCAGGCCGGGACCGTCAGCGGCATCTGGTCCCAGGTAACGCCCTCAAGCGTGCGGCCACCGGCCTTCGGGGTGTGGCCACCCCACTGCTTGAAGAAGAACGCCACGTTCTCCTGAACGCACTGGTCCCGGATCTGCGATACCCACGCGGGATCCATCGGCCGGTGCCTCGGTCCCGACTCACCGCCGGCGATCACCCAGTGGATGCCGTCCAGGCGCAGGCCGTCGAGCGGGCCGAGCAGCGGCTCGCAGGACAGGAACCGTACGGCGGCCGGCACCTGCCGCAGGTCGTCCACGCGCGGCAGCTCCTTCGCTGTCTCCACCGATACGCCCATCCACACGTTGGCCGGCCAGTCGAGCCGGTCGGCGACCTGCCGCAGGCGGCGGGCGCGCTTGGTCAGGACCTGGTAGGTGTGCTGGGGGGTGTCGGCCATGACCTCGAAAACGCGGCGAACGAAGTCGAGCGGGACGCGGGCGTGGAAGAGGTCCGACATGGAGTTCACGAACACGGTCCGCGGACTCTTCCAGCCGTACGGGATGTCCAGAGCGTCGGGGTGGACCGTGAGGTCGAAGCCCGGCCCGGACGTTCTCGGATCCCCGTCGTTCTGGTACTTGGCCGCGCCCATCGCCTTGAGCCTCTTCGCCAGCGTCAGGGCGTAGCAGTTGTCGCACCCCGACGAGACGCGATCACATCCGGTCGTTGGATTCCAGGTCGCCTCAGTCCACTCAATGGAACTCCGGTCAGCCACTGGTTCGCCTCCATCTCGCCGCGCCTGTTCCGGCACCCCTGGCCCATCAGCGGCACAGCTATCGGAACGGGCATCGCCATACAACCATCCCTGAGCCACCTCTTTCCCCGGAACGGCGGGGGCCGTTGGCCAGGCGCCAGCCCCGACGTGCGGCAGGAACGTGCTCCCTCACCCGATGGGGGCACCCCTCGCCGTGGCGCCTTAATTCCGTTGGCGCACCACGGATTTCATCTGCGCGGGCTCGTGAACGCCCGGCCGCGCGATGGAAGACGCCCCCGCACCCTTTCGCCGAGGACCGGCCAGAAGCATCACCACCTGTACGACACCTGATGGCCTCACCTCACCAAAGCGCTCACCGCCGGGGGCCGGTGTGGCGCGGAACAGCGACCACGATGCCCCAGGCCGCCCTGGCCCTCACCGAAGACCGCCGCCGATGCACCGGCGAGTCCCACCAAGCCCTCCATGCACTCCTCCCGGACACCGACCAGCCGCTCACCATCCCCGCGGCTCGGCACCCGGAGCAGGCACAGCTGGAGGCCGCGGTCTTCCTCGCCTGCTGCAAGATCGGCAGCCTCTCCGAGCACCCCCTGGGCATCGTCCAGGTGCGCCCAGACGAAGATCGGCTCACCCTTCGGCTCCTCGACGAGCCGTACGTCGTCCACCACTGGGCCGAGTTCCTCCTCCCCCGCCTCTCCGGTGAGGAGGGGGAGCACCCTCTGGACCGCGTCTCGGGGGTTCCCGGCCTCCGCTACCGCCGAGAAAGCAGCGGCATCAGCCTCCACCGCCCCGGGACACCGGCCCGCATCACGCTCACCGGCTTCAACCCGCGCTGGTGGGAGCGGATCGCCGACCGGCTCACCGCCGACTATGGCCTGCTCCAGTCCGAACCGGACTGGACGCCCACGGAATGGGCCGCGTACACCGCGGCCGTAAGCTCCCCTTTCGAACCGCCGTCGCTCTTTTCTCCCCTGCTGCGGCGTATCCGGGCAACCGCCGGCACCGGCCCGTTCAACGGAACCGATGCCTGGCACGCGGTCGGAGGCTCCTTCCGGCTGGAGACCACCGACGGACCGCCGTGCCCCGACATCATCCGGCTCCTCGGCGACGGCCCCACCGCGTTGGGCTGGAAAGTCGATCACAAGAGCTGCACCTGCCTCTGCGACCACACCCACTCCGGCATGGGCTGCACCATCGACTTCCTCGAACCCACCACGGGCCAGTTCGTGTACTACTCCAACCTCAAGTGGAAGCACACCCACAGCGACCGCCGCAGCCAGTCCATCACCGACCTGAATCGACTCGCCTTCGCCTGATCCCGCCAGGCTGACGCTCGGCGATCAGGGGCAGCCCGACTTCGTGTCAGGGCAGGCCCCACTCACCGGCCGCCGTTTCCAATGGAAACGGCGGCCGCGCCCTTCGCTACGTGAGCCTCAGGCGAAGGCGTCGCCGAGTAGCCGGCGCGGGGCGCCGTCCAGGTGCCGGTGGAGCAGTTGGGCGCGGGAGTGCACCAGGCCGCTCCGGTAGGCGGGCGGCAGCCGGTCATAGATGGCGGCGGCCATCGCCGCGGCCGCGCTCGGATCTCCGTCCACGCGCAGGCACGCGGCGGTGTCCATGGCGATCAGCGCGCGGGTCATCACCGACGGCGAGGACGTCAGGGCCAGGGCGTCGTCCTGCGCCCGGTACGCGGCGCGGGTGTCGCCGAGCAGCGTGTACGCCTGTGAGAGGTGCACCGCGTGCTTCTGGGCCGGGTACCCGAACCAGGTGTCCGCCGACTCGGGGCCGTCCAACTGCTCGGCCAGGGTGCGGACGTCGTCCACCGCGCGGCGGGCGCCGGGGAAGTCTCCGATGGCGGCCAGGGCGCGGGCGTTGACGGCGGCCGCCAGTGCGGCCGCGCCGGACGGGCGGGCGCCGACCTCCCGGCGGGCCTGCGCGGCGATGCGGGCGGCCTGACCCGGGGCGCCGTAGTTCAGGCCGACCATGGCGTGACGGCCCAGCACCCAGGCGGTCATCCGCCGGTCTCCGGACTCTCGGGCCGCCTTCGCCGCCGTGGCGAACCAGCGGTGCGCGTCGGCCTGGTCGCCGCGGTCGTGCTGGACGATCGCCACCAGGCCGGAGATTCCGGCAGCCGTGCGCGCCAGGTCGGTACGGTCCCGCGCGGGGTGGGGCCGGCGCAGGACGGCGGCGAGGAGCGCCAGGTCCTCGCGCATCTCGCCCAGGACCGCATCGGGGGCCCGCCCGTTGTAGCCGCCACGATGCCGCTCGAACGCGCCCTCGAGGTAGGCGAGATCCCCGGCGCCGTCGGCATCCAGACCGCTGTCGATGCCCTCCCGGGCCTGCGCGATGCCGGGCAGCACGGCGAACCCCGCCGTGGCCGCCGCGAGGGTGAACAGCTTGCGTCGCTTCACGTCGTCGTCCTCCATCCTCTGCTGCCTGCGATGCCTCCGGGTGTTGTCCAGGGCCTGGTCCAGCTGCTCGTCGGTCACGCCGTAGACGGTGCGGTCGCCGTACGCCAGACCGGAGTCGGTAACCGCTTCTCGGTCTCCCAGCGCTTCAGGTTCTCGACCGTGCACATGAGGCCGGCGGCGGTCATGCGCTTGGCCTGCTGCTCGCGGGTCCGGTCCGCCCGCTCCCTGATGGTGCGCAGCAGCTCGCCGATTCCGTCCGGGCTCACCATGCCGGGGCCTCCCCTGTCTGGGTGTCGGAAGACCATCCTGGCCCCCAACGCGGCACCCCGCAGCGGGAATCGGCCCCCCAGTGCGGCCCTCCCCTGTGGTGTTCCCCAGGACTTCAATGGTCGAACGGAACCGGCCGGGACAACGCCTCCAGGGGCTCCCCCTCCAGCCGGTCCCGCACTGGGCGCCCGCCTCGCCTGGGGGCGGCGGGCGCCGTCCAGCGCTCCATCCGACACGAGAGAAGGAGTACGTCATGAACGGTCTGATCCTCTCCAGCCGCTCCATCAAGGGAGCCGCGACCCGGACCCCCGACGGCGGGGGCACCGGCAAGGGCGACGGCAACGACTGATCGCCGACCATGACCACCGCGATTGACGCGGCGGTCCGTAGCCTCGGCGGGGACTTCCTCGCCGAGGCTTTCGGCCGCTCCTACCAGCACTGGTCACAGGCCGCCGCAGGGCTCCGCGGTCTGTTCACGTGGGACGACCTGAACGACCTGGTGGCCCGCCACAGGCTCGACGCCCCGCGCCTGCGCCTGTTCAACGACGGGGAGCAGGTCCCGCCGTACGAGTACCTGCACACCTCGGTCACCAAGCGGACCGAGGTCCGCCACCGGGTCGAACCCTCCGCCCTCCACTGGCAAATCACCGCCGGCGCCTCCCTCGTCCTCGATGCCGTCGACAAGCTGCACCCGGGCGTCCAAGAGCTGGCCGAGGCGCTGGAGCGGCACTTCCGCACCGACGTCCAGGCCAACCTGTACGCCTCCTGGCACCCGACCGAGGCCTTCGGCATCCACTGGGACGACCACGACACGGTGATCTTCCAGCTCGAAGGCGCGAAGCGCTGGAACCTGTACGGGGCCACCCGCACGGACCCGCTCCGCCTGGACGTCGAAGCCCCCGAGAAGCCCGAAGGGCCGCCGGTCGCCGAAGTGGTCCTGCAGGCCGGGGACATGCTGTACGTGCCGCGGGGATGGTGGCACGCGGTGGCCGCCACCCAGGGCCGCTCTCTGCACCTGACGTGCGGCCTGACCCCGGCGACCGGCCACCACCTCCTGGTGTGGCTGGCCGGACAGCTCCTGCACTCCCCCACCCTGCGGGCTGGCGTCCCGACCGTGGCCGGCCCCGCCGAGCGCACCGCGTACGCCGAGCAGCTGCGCAAGGAGGTGTCCGAGGCCCTCCACCCCCACGTCGTCTCGGAGTTCGCCGCCTCCCTCGACGCCCGCGACCCCGGCCGCCCGGCCCCCTCCCTCCCGTACATCGGCGACGTCCCCGCCGACCCCGGCCTGGTCCTGGCCCTCACCACCGCCCGGGCCGCGCTGGAGGGAACCGACGCGGCCGTCGTGCTGCGCGCCGCCGGACACGAATGGGAGCTCCACACCTCCGTCCGCCCCGCGCTGGAGGCCCTGGTCTCCGGCGCCCGCCTCACCTTCGGGGACCTGGCCGAGCGCTCCGGCCTCACCGTGGAACAGGTCGCGGCCCTCGCCACCGAGCTGGTATCCAAGGACGCGGCAGCCGTCTCCCACAGGTAGGACCGCCATGTTCGAGGCCCCCGCCCCCGCCACCGTCGACCGGATGCTGGCCGCCCAGCAGCACGCCGCCGACCAGTTCGGCCTGCGCGCCACCGGCCGCCGGGTGTGGGGGTACCGGGGCCGGACCCTGTCGTCGGCCGCCGGCCCGCACTGGCTCCGCGTGGTCTGCGCCGAGGCCGGCACCGAGGGCGGCACGCTGTGGCACGGCCCGTCCACCTCCCGCACCCTGCCCGTGTCGGTGCCGCGCCCCGACCTGTTCCGCATCCGGGACTGGAGCACCGACGGCTACGCCTACCGGGCCGAGCTGTACGCCCTCGCCCCCGACCCGATGGTCTCCCCGCGCCCCGTCCTCGACCAGGACCCCGGCCTGCCCGAGACGTGGTGGAAGGAGATGCTGGCGGCCCTGGACGCCCTCGCCGACGTGCCACCGCCAGCGGACCGCGAGGCCGTACGCGAGGAGTACCTGCGCCGCGTCATCCCCCAGTTCACCGGCCACCAGGCCGACGCCGCCATCACCTGGAGCACCGCCCACGGAGACCTCCACTACGGGAACGTCACCCGCGGCCCGCACATCCTGGACTGGGAAGGATGGGGCCGCGCCCCGTACGGCTACGACGCGGCCACCCTGTACCTGTACGCACTGCTGACCCCCGCCGCGGCCGCCCGCATCCGCACCGATCTCGCCCCCGTCCTGGACCGCCCAGAGGCCCGCACCGGACTGCTGACCGTGGCCGCCCAGATCCTCCAGGCTCAGGACCGCACCGACTTCTACGCCGAGCTCGCCGGCCCCGTACGCGGGCAGCTCCCCCACCTTTAGGAGGGATGCTGCACACCGTCGGACCCGAAAACAATAGTTCAATGTTGAATCACCCAAATTTGGGTGATTCAACATTGAACGAACAGCTGGTGGTCAAGACCCTGCCCTCCAGCGGGCACGAGGCCGACGACGAGCGCGCCATCCGAGCCTGGAACACCCTGGAAGGTATGGCCGAGGGCATGGTCGCCGCCGGGATCCTGCGGGGCGCGAGCACAGCGACGCTCAAGCAGATCGAGCGCACGGCCCGGGGCCTGGCCGACGCTGCGGCCGAGATCCTCAAGGAGCGATAGTCGCACCAAGACGCCGAGCGGGAGTCACCCCAGTTTGGGCGGCGACTCCCCTGCGCGCTTCCGGCACCACTCGTCGGTCATGCTGTCGGACCCGAAGAGCAGAGACCAAGTTGCGGATGAAGCCGTCAGCCTGAGTGAGGTCGTGTCCTCGGCGTTCGCGGGCGATGGCGCTGAACTCGTGGGCGAGGTCGCGGGCGGTGGCCAGGTCCGGGCAGGCTTCCAGGATTCGGTTGAGCTGTTCGCGCTGGGTGTCGGTCAGGGTGTCGGGGCGACGCATGATCCAGGTTGTGATGCGGCGGGGGCTGGGTACCGGCTGGCGTGGTTCGGGGGCGGCGGTGCCGGCGCGGAGGGTCGCGATGTACTTGGTGACCACGACGCGGCTGCCCCAGGTTCCACGACGCCGGCCTGCTCGACCTCTCCCGGGCGGAGGCAGTCGTACCGGATGCCTGCCCCCCTGGGGCACATGGACGTGGTGGTGCCCCACCTGCCACGGCCGCCGCGACAAGCATGCGCCGCGGGTGGGTATTCGGCCAGCACGGGTCACGTGCATCCCTCAACCTGGGCGCCGCCTCGTCGACCGACAGGCCGAGGCGGGGTGCTCTGGCGAGGCCATGAACAGGACCGGTAGGCTCAAGCCGCGCTTTCGGGGCTCTCGGATGTGACGAAGGATCCCCTCGCGCAGAGGGTGGACGCCGAGCGTGAGCTGTGGACCTGATAGCACGCCTCTGTGTGGTGACGGCGACAGCAACTGGTCTGGGTCGCGCAACTGCAGGCCGGCGCAACACACGCCCGAGCGCTCGGCCAGTGGACGGTCGGCGGCAGCATGGAGCAACCTCTCCAAGGTTCCTCTGCAGGGGGGCGCCGTCCGCGTGGTTCGCCTTCTGCTCGGGTCCGCCAAATTGGAGGCACTCTTTGAACCTTGCACCAGCTTCACGGTTCGACTGAACGCTCTCGGAAGAGGAGATGAGGGTCAGGGTGCGTACCGGCGAAAGAGGGCAGATCCTGGAGGTATGGCTCTTATCGTAGGTGTGCACGGGATAGGTCAGCAGTACACGGGAAGCTTCGAGCTTCGATCCCTGTGGTTCCCCGCCCTCCAGGACGGCCTCGCCAACGCCGGTCATACCGAGCGTGCCGGCACTCTGACCGAGGATGTCCTGCACGTCTCTTTCTTCGGTGACCTCCTCCGCCCTGGGGAGGGTGCCATGGGGGCCGGCACGCCGCCGTACACCTCGGCGGACGTCGCGGCGGGTCCTGAACGGGAGCTTCTGGAGATCTGGCACGACGCGGTCCTCGCCCAGGAGCCCGAGCTTGCACCGGGGGATGGAGCGATGGGCCCCGGACGGGTCACCGCTAAGGTGATGTTGAGTCGGTTGGCGAAGTCGTCGGTGTTTACGGGCATCAGTGAGCGGCTGCTCATCGGCAATCTGAAGCAGGTGACCAGATTTTTGAAGGACGAGGAATTTAAGAAACTCGTCCTGGAACGGCTGAACGCTGAGATCAAAGGTGACACCCGCGTTCTCATCGGGCATTCACTCGGCTCCATCGTCGCCTACGAGTACCTGTGCCGCTATCGCCCCTCCTCGGTCAATGCGTTCATCACGCTTGGCTCGCCCCTGGGGATCGATAAGATGATCTTTGAGAAGCTGACGCCGCGCCCCGAGAAGGGCGTCGGCGTATGGCCCGGGGAGGTGAAGAGGTGGGTCAACATCGCGGACACGGACGACGTCGTCGCCTTGACCACGGAACTTGCGCCCCTCTTCGACGGCAGCCCCGCCGCCGCCTCGGTTGAGGACGTGCTCGTAGACAATGGCAACAAACCCCACGCCATCACCCGATACTTGACGGCCAAGGCGACCGGCCATGTGCTCCACGACGCCCTCTCGTGAGTCTGCCCGCCGCCCCCTGGACGGCCCCATCCTGCTCGCACTGGGTACCGCGCGTTACACCTCCGACTTCAAGGATCTACCCAACGTCCCGGACGGCGTGCGCAGTGTGGTCGATGCCCTCCACAGGCTCGGCGTCAAGACGCTCGAAGGCTCGCCCAACGGTCATCTGGACATGGCCCGCGAGCCGATGTGCCAGCTCCTGCAGCAGGCGGCCGAATCGGCGGAGAACGTCATCGTCTACTACGCCGGTCACGGAGTGGTGCCTGAACGGCGTGGCTTCCACATCGTCTTGAGTAAGACCAGATGGCATCAGCTGGAGACCGCGCTTGACGCGTCATATCTGCCGCAACTCTTCGTCCGCCATGCCGATGCCGGGCAGCCTGCGGTGCTGGTCATGCTCGACTGTTGCTTCTCGGCGGCCGGTGGCAAGCAAGTCCTCGACGAGGCGTTGCGTGGTTTGGGCAGCGACAACGTTTATGTCATGACATCTTCGAGCGTAACCGACGAGGCCTATGAGGGTGTGTTTCCTGCTGCCCTGGCCAACGCACTCGCGCAGTCCTATGAGATCGGCAGTTCCTCGCCCTGGATACCCCTCGATGCAGTCAAGAGAGCCATCAACGGCGTGTATCCGTCGGGCAAGGAAGTCTTTCTGTACCACTCGGCCAGAGGCTCAGGCAACCCGCACTTCTTCCCGAACCCCGACTACTGGGCAGGATCGGGCGGCCTGACAACCGCCGAGCAACAACTTGCCAAACTCAGGGGTGTGCCGGGCGCCACAGTCGGGGTGTATCTTACCGGAGTCACGGGGCGCCTCAACGCGGCGCAGGATCTCGCCCGGTGGCTGAAGGCACAAAGCCCGCCCCACGGTCTGCTCGCGGTGACAGGCCCTGCGGGCACGGGCAAGTCCGCGCTGCTCCACTTGGTGGGCTATCTGAGCGACGCGGCCACCGGCCTCGAACAGTTCGGGGAGGAGCCCGACGAATTGATCGCCCAGACGGCCGAAGAACTTAAGGGCGGCTTGCCCTTGGTGAACGTGCAGGCTCATGGACTCAACGTCGACCAGATCGCCCGTGAGATAGGCAAGGGCCTCGGCCGCCCGGGTCAGACGGTCGGTACGCTCCTCGCGGGCCTGCCGGGTCACCACCAACCCACCGCGGGCCCGCATCAATCCCCGCCACCCTGCTTGATCATCGACTCCATTGACGAAGCGGACCGGATGGACGTCGTCAGCGATGTCCTGCTGCGCCCCCTGGCCAGACGGCTGAGAGTGGCCGCCAGCTGCCGTGACAACAAACTTTTTGCGCTGGGTAAACCCGACGCCGTCATCGACCTTGGCGCTACCCGGTACAGGGACCCACAGGCGCTCATCGAGTACATCCACCACCTTCTAATCGCTTCGCATGAGCCCCACTTGGAGACATCCTACAAACAGAAGCAGGACGACTTCTCCGCTGAACTGGAGGCCGCAGGCCGGGCGGTCGCCGAGGAGATCGCAGAGCGGGCGACGAAGACACATGGTGCCTCAGCGGCGGAGTCGTTCCTGGTAGGCCAGCTCATGGCACGGTCGGTTCGCGGGCAGCCGCTTGTGGACACCACCGAGAACGGGTGGTCGGCCCGCCTGCCCGTGAACATGATCGAGGCATTCGAGCAGGACATCGACGCGACGGACAACCGCGCTGAACTCATCCGTACACTGTTGCGGGCCCTGGCGTACGCGCGCGGCGAAGGCCTGCCATGGGAGAACATCTGGGTGCCGGTGGCACAGGGACTTGCACCCCGCGCAGCGCGATCCCAGCCGGTCCAGATCAGTGCCACCGACGTGCGCTGGGTCCTGTCGCATATGGGCGCCTACGTGGTGGAGGAGAACCGCTGGGACAGGTCCCTCTTCCGGCTGCTCCACGCCACCCTCGCAGATTACCTGCGAGGCCCGAAGAACCAGGATGCGCAGGCGGAAGCCGCGATATGCGAGGCCCTGCTCCGCACGGTCCCCGAGGACGGCTCAGGCCGACGGGACTGGGCACAAGCCCACCCGTACCTGCGCACCTACCTTGCTCAGCACGCGGCCGCCGCCGGTCGAGATGTCTTCGACCGACTTGTCGCCGACCGCGACTTCCTCGCCGTGGCCGACCGGCTCACCCTCAGCGCTGCGTTCCTCAGCCTGCCGGGCGGGATTGCCATGCCGAATGACGCCGCAAGGCTCTATGAACGCGCAAGGCCTTTGCTGGGCATAGACGCAGCGGCCAACGCCGCCTACTTGCAGGAGGCTGCCACCGCCCTCCACATCACCGATGGCGTGCCGGCCACCTCCCTGATCCACCCGATCTACACCACCCGAAAGGCCTCGATCCGACCGGATATGAGCCGATGGACCCTCACGGGGCATCTCGGCCGGGTCAATGACGTCGCGCTGTGCGATCACAACGGCCGCCTCCTTGCCGCCGCAACAGGCGACGACGCCACCGTGCGCATGTGGAACATCCTCCGGCAGATGCAGTTGAAGAGGCTTCCTCAAAAACACATCGGCACCGTCAACACGGTAGCGTTCGGAATCACTCGCAGGAAGCGACTGCTCTTGGCGTCTGCCGGCTTCGCCTTCATCCGCGTGTGGGATCCGGTCAAGAAACAACAACTGAACCGCATACCGGCCCACGATGGAGCCATCAGGGCTGTGGCCTTCGGCAGTACTTCCCGCGGTGGCCTGGTTTTGGCATCCGGCGGGGATGACGGAACCGTCCGCCTTTGGAACCCGTTGAGTGGGCGCGCGATCCGCGAACCGCTCACCGCGCACACGGGAAGCGTCCGGTCGGTGGCCCTCGCGAGAGCGGAACGGGGCCGACTCATCCTGGCGTCCGGGGGCGACGACGGGACCGTCCGGGCGTGGGATGCCGAGAATCATGAACCCATCCAGACCCTGGACGGTCACCACGGACGAGTACAGACCGTGGCACTTCATCCCTGGCGGGGCGACTTGGTCGTCGCCTCCGGCGACGACCAAGGAGTAGTCTTGGTCCACAGCGCCGTTACCGGGGAGCTGGTCTGCGCTCCCGACCCGGGCTCCTTCCTAGGCCCCATTCGATCCCTCGCACTGTGTGCTACTTCAGACGGCGGCGGCCTGCTCTTGGCGGTTGCCGACTCGCGTCCCATCGGAGCAGTCCAGCTCCTGGACCTTCCACAAGGCACGCCCATGTGTCCGCCATTGAACGGTCACGGCAGGGCCCTGCGCGCGGTGTCCTGCGCCTTTCACGACGGGGAGTTGTACGTGTCCTCGGCAAGCGAGGACGGCACCGTACGCATCTGGCAACCGTCCTCGACCCCGACCGTCTCCCCGATGGTTCCACACACCGGCCACACGGAGAGCGTGGCGCTCACGAGGGACGGCCAGGGCCAAATTCTGCTCGCCAGTGGACGGGGCGACGGCAACGTGTTGCTCTGGCGTCAATCCGACAACACGCCCGTATCTCTCGGCACGCATGAGGATTCGGTCGAAGCCGTCGCATGGGCTCCACACGCCGCTGACCAACCCCTGCTCGTCTCAGGCAGCAGCGACGGCATCGTGCGACTGTGGAACGTCATTGAGCAACGAAAGCTCGCCGAGGCCACTGTCGGGCTCCCCGTGACGTCGCTGGGAATGCGCCTGCACGAAGGACGACCGCATGTAGCAGTCGGGGCGCAGAACGGCCGTCTGTGGCTGTGGGACGCTCTCGCCGATGAACAATGTGAACTGCGTGGGCACGACGTTGAGATCTGTGCTCTGCGCCTTGAGTCAGAGCCCGACGGACACCTGCGGATTGTCTCTGCCGACCTACACGGAGCCGTCCGGGTCCAGACCCATCCCAGCGATGCCGGCCTCGATCGCCTGCTAGAGGGCTCGGATTTGATCACTACGAGCACCCTTGGCATCATCCCCGAAACGACTGTGGTCCTTGCCACAGGAGACGACCGCGGCGCAGTTCGGTTGACGGACGCCCTGACCGGAGACCCTGTGGCCAGGGCACCTGCCGCGGGCCACACAACAGTACGTTGCCTCGCGCTCACCACCCGAGACGACACCTGGGTCATTGCCGCCGCCAGCGGGCCCGTGATCCGTCTGTGGAACTCGGCCTCGCGCGCCCCCATCGTGCTGCGACGAAGGGCACGAGTCCGCGCCCTGGCCGCCGACCGAAACACCTTGGCGATCGCAGACGGCGAGGGCATCTCCGTGATCGAGATGACTGACGGGTGAAGCCGCAAGAGGTACTTCGTCGCGTCCAATCACGGCACACGATCCCGGAGGCAGCCCCTCAAACAGCGAACCTCGGCGTGCCCACGGGACATCGGCCGGTCCGCGCCTTCCCGCTCCACCCACGGCGCAAGCGCCGCCAGCCCCCGCTGAAACGCCTGCTGCGCGTTGCCGGGCTCCCCGCGGCCACGGGGGGAGCGCGAGAGAGGGCGCCTGGCGGGTTGTACACCGATCGTGGTCAGCTGTGTCCGCTGCTCGGGCGACAGTCGCGCCCAGGTGGTCGGCTGCTTGGAGCCTCTTGCCGATGGCGTCCCCGTCTAAGACCGGGCACAGGGCTGCCGCGAGGCCGAGAAAGGCCAGGTAGTTGCGGGGATGGCGTTCGTAGCGGTGGTTGAGTCGGCGGTAGCCGGTCAGCCAGGACATGGTCCGCTCGATCACCCACCTGCGTCGCCCAAGTCGCTCTGATGACTCGATGCCTTTGCGGGCGATACGGACGCCGATCCGCTTGCCGCGTAGCCCGACCTGGCCCGGCCGCTTGGCGACGGTTCGTCGGTCTGGCTCGGGCAGCGACTTCCCCGGCGGCCGTGATGGCGGGCGGACGGGGCCTGCTGAGCCTCGCGCCGGGCAACCAGCTGCGGCGCAACGGCGTCGAGTGGACCGTTGAGGCGATCGAGCCGCAGAGCGGGCGGTTCACGCTCTCGGACGGGGACGGACGGACCGAGACGCGCCCGATCCGATGGCTGATCCACCACCCGGATGCCCGCCCGGTCACCGTTGCTCCCTCCTTGGCACGGTCGGCTGAGGTCGGGCAGTCGCGGTCCCTGGCGGACCTGACGGCTGACCAGCTCGAGCGAGCCCGTATCAAGGCCGAGCACGTGTTGGAGGCGGCTACCGGGTTCCGGGACGGCCGCGCGGATCGCGCCAGGCCGGGGGAACCCCGCACCGAATACGACCCGGCGACGACCACGCTCGGCCAGCGGCGGGCGGCCAAGGTCGCCGAATGCCGGGCGATGCCCCGGGACGAGGCGGCCAGGCTGGGCCTGCAGTTCATGAGCCGGCGGACTCTGGAGAGGCTCGCCAACCTGCGCGGGGAGAGCCTGCTGCTGGCCTGCGCGGACGGGCGGTGGACCCGCCGCAGCGGCGGGCACCACAGCGTCACGGAGGAGGTCCGCACGGCGATCTTCGCGGTCAAGCGCGAGTGCGGTGACCGGTCCACGATGACGATGACGGCGAAGCACCGGTTGGTGCACCAGTTCATGGCGGAGACCTTCAAGGACTTCCCGACGGAGAAGATCCCCAGCCGGATGACGCTGACCCGGGTCTGGGCCGAGTGGTTCGGATCCAGCGGGGCCAGGGCACGTTACGCGCGCTCGGCGGAAGCTGCGGCGGAGGCGGGGGTCGGCCGCCGGCTGGTGGTCTATCGCCCGGGGCAGGTCGTTGCCCTGGACTCGACTCCGTTGCCGGTCAAGCTGCGGGACTCGGTGTTCGCCGAGCCGGTTTCCGCGATGCTCAGCCCGGCCAGGACACGAACCCCGCCGCTCGCCGCTTCCAGCGCCTTCGACTCGCCCAGCAGCGACAGGGACGGCCGCACCGTGTCGTACCGGGTGGCCGGCGCCGCCCGCATCGCGACCGCAGCCGAATCCTCGTCCTCCGGCAACCAGCGAGACCACCATCGCGGCCGCGCTCATCACCATCGCCCGCGGTGCGACCTCCTCCACCGCCCGCCACAAAGCCGCCGCGCGTCCAGATCCGTACCGTGTACCTCGACCAGCTCAAACTCCTCGAACAGCACCTTCGCCGCCCGCGCCGGGTCCGCGACGTTCTCCAGCTGCGGAAGCGTCGACAGCCGCCCCTTGTCTGTCGTCCGCTTCGCGGTGCTGATCAGCCTCGTCGCCATCGGCACCGAGGTGGACGGTATTGCAACGTAGAGACCGGAGGCGCTCCCTCCCGGGCCTCTACGTTGCATACTTGCGCCCAGGCACGCGGAACTGGTGGTCAGCCGCTGTAATTAGGACTCTGCATCCGTCGGTAAGCCTCCGCAGATTGGCTTCCCAGCACTCCGCCATTGGAGCCGCCACTACGCCCTGCTCCATCGCCGGGCGATGCCAGAAGGACCAATCGGCGCAGGAAGAAATAGCGCTGCTCATCTGGGGGCATTACGCGCAGATCGGGCGAACGGATGAACCCGCGTACAGCACTATCGACGATTCCGAACTCGGTTTCCAGTTCGGGCTCGTGTGCAAGTTCATCCCACAGAAGCCCAAGCGCGTGACCAAGGTCAAGATCATTCGCACGCATACCCATCGTACGCGAAATTGCTTCCTCCACCATTCCGTCGTCGCCTTCAATCGCAGCGCGTACGAGGCGAAGAATTAGCCCTGCGAGCGGCTCTTGGCGCTCAAGCACTGCAAGTAGCCGGTTGCCTTTGCCTTCATTGGTTTCCGGCGTCGCACGCGCTGGCGAGATTTCGGGGCCAGGGTTCGAGGGGATTCTTCCGGCGCGTTCCAGGACCTTACGTAGAGCTTCGTTTGTTTCAGCTTCGCTGGCCGACTCGCGGGCGATCCTATGAACGATACTGGACTCCCAGGAATCGACGGAGTGTTCGTCACGCTGACGGTCGTTCATAGTTCCTCCCTTCCCCCCACGAGCACGGGCTTGGCATAGATAGCCCGTACGCGCGCTCGGGCGTGCCGAAGATTCGAGTCCACGGTACTGCGCTTCACGTCGAGCATCTCGGCGATTTCCTGAGCGGAGAAGCCATCGTAGTGCCATGCCAGAGCCTGCCGTTGCTGCGGCGGGAGCCCCCGGATCGTCTCCAGCACGAACTGAGCTTCACTCTCGCATTCGACAGACTCCTCGGGTCCCGAGTTCGGCAGGAGTGCCTTCCGCGCCGCCTCCGCAGACAACTCTTCCCTCCTACGGTCGCGAACACGATCGCGAAGAGCCACACGACGAGCCGTGATCCGAACCCATGCTCGCGGACTGGTGACTGAGCCCCCTTCTTGGAGCAAGAGCGTCATTGCTTGCTGGGCCGCATCGGAGGCTGCATCCCTGTCATACCCCAGCATCTGCACGTGCCGGACAAGGTTCGGATAGTCCCGCCTGAAGAACGCTTCAAACTCCTTATGGTTCAACGTCCGTCCCCCTCCCCTGACCTAGGTAGTGCTGCCCCCACGGCGTGAGCCCTGCCATGCACTAGTCACGCCCGCTTGCGCCATCCCAAGGCGGCTGCCACAAGCCCGGCCACGGCTGTCACAGCCACCGACTCGGTAGCGGTGTAGACGGCGGCCAACGACGCCGCAGTCGCACTGAGGTACGCCCCCCTGTCAAAAGCAGGCCGCCCCGAGGGGGTGCCCTCCGGAGTCGGCTGGTGGCTGTTGCGTCCTACTTCCTCGTCTCCCATACCCACCTAGGGGCATGATCTTGCCGAAATCTGCAAGGGACCGTCGAACCCGAGAATCGAGCCAGGGCACGACCGCGATGTCGCGGGATTGGTTCCCCGGCTGGGGCATAGCGGTACAGCGGGAAGGATCCGGCTGATCTGACGATGCGCTACACGAAGGATGCGGGCCGGTTCAGCGTGCCAGTGAGCGAGCCCCGGGCCGTTGACGGTCCGGGGCTCGCTCACGGTTCGGGGTACGGCCTACAGCTGGAACCCCAGGTCGAGCACGTCGTTGATCTGGACCTCCTGGAGGGAGCCGGCGCGGCGGCCGCTGTCCTGGAAGTAGACCTCCTTGAGTGCTTCGGCGGTGAGCTCGCGCAGCCTGTCTTCGGTGGCGCCCTGTTCCTGGGCGTCGAAGAGGCGGGCCGCGTACTGGGGCGGCAGGGCGACGGTGATGTGCCGTTCGCGGTCCTCATCGGTGGAGTCCATCGACGCTCCGGCGTAGCCGAGGCGGGCGTGGACGTCGATGACGATGCCGCCGGTCGTCGCCGCCTTCTCCTTCGCCTTGGCCCGGATCTGCGGCTGCCACCGGGCCTTCACCTCGCGCTCCAGGCGCGCGGCGAGGTCCGCTCGCGGCTTCTTGATCTGCTCCTTCACGTACCGCTCGACGGTGCGCTGGGAGACCCGCAGCATCTGGGCCACCTGCTTGGTGCCCTTGTACTGCTTGACCAGGTAGCGCATCTGCGCGCCGGCCGACTTCGGCGCGGGGCGGGTGAACGCCTTCGCCACGGCCTGGTTGAGGCCGTCCCCGAACTCCTTGTTCATCGCGCTCCCTACTCCCCGTTGTCCTTGTCGGTGAGGTTGCCGTCCTTGATGTACCGGGCGAGGTTGAGCTCAGGCGCCTGGTGCTGCTCCCGCAGGCCCTCTCCCCACAGGACGGTCTGCGTGCCCTCGTGCTTGACCAGGCCGGGGTTGACCCCGAGCTTGAAGCCGCCCGGCAGCGGCTTGCCCTCGCGGTAGGGCAGGAAGTCCAGCGGGCTCTGTCCGTCGACGGCGTAGACGACGCAGTCGGACAGGATCGCGACCGGGTACTGCCCGGTGAACGCCGCGTGCTTGACCATCTTGCGGTGGAGGTTGATCCGGGTGCGGGAGATGACCGCCGCGCGGATGTCGGGCCGCCACGTCGGGCGGGACAGGGCCCGCCACGGCTCCCCGGACGTCCAGCCCTCGCCGCGGGGCCGCTCGCGCAGCTTCCCCAGCCCGCCCTTCACCGTCGCCTTGACCGCGCCCACGACGATCGCCATCTCCGGGTCGCGGCTCTTGTAGCCGTCCATCGCCGCCAGGAAGTCCTCGGGCGACAGGTCCGCGTCGACACCGAGGTCGGCCATCGTGGCGAGGTAGGCGTCACGCAGCCGCGTGTACCAGCCGTCCAGGTAGCGGCCGGTCTCGTACCGGACCCACGCCTCAGTCGGCGTCACGTCGTACCCGAGCTCCTGGGCGTAGGCGACGGTCGGCGTCGCGTACCAGGCCGGCCCCGTCGGCCGGTCGCCCTTCGGCGTGAACGGGGAGGGCAGCAGCGCACCGTCCAGCTCCACCCACTCCTTGCCGGCCTTCACCCTTGAGAGGTCGACATGGGACAGGTCGACCAGCCACGAGCCGGGCAGCTTCGGGTCGAACACGGGGTTCTTCACGTGCGTCGCCTCACCGAGGCCGACGACCAGGCCGTTCGCTCCGGCGGCGAAGGCCATGTTGACGTCCAGGCCCACGAGGTTGCTGCGCATGCATTCGTCGTCGGTGAGCGGGCGCGCCCAGTCGTACGCCTCCTCGAACAGCTTCTCCGCCGGTCCCCGGACGTGGAAGCGGGGCAGGTCCTTGAGAACCGGGTGCCCGTCGGGAACCTCGCACGGCGGCCACTTCATCGGGTCGATCGGGTCCTTGCCGAGCGAGCCGGGGGTCTTGCCGTCGGCCTGGCGCAGGACGCCGGTCTCCTCATCGCGTACGGCGTGGGTCGGCGGGTGCAGGGCGGTCATGAGCTCGAGGCCGGTGACGGCGGTGGAGCCGCGCGGGGTCATCACCCGGGACGCGTACGCGCCCAGGACGCGGGCGAGCTCCGCCGGCGGCAGCTGCCCGGCTGCGCCCCAGAACCGGGCGTCCAGCGCGTTCCACGACGGGATGCACAGCTGGACGCACTGGCGGTCCGAGCCCTTGGCGGGGCGGTAGATCCGCGCCCACGGGCCGAACCCGCGCTTGGTGAGCTGCCAGTCGGCGCGGGTCAGCTGCTTGATGACCTTGTGGCCCTCCGGGATCCGCCCGGCGATGCGCTCCTGTTCGGTGAGGGTCACCGGGAGGCCGTAGCGCTCGCACGCGGCCTCGGTGAGTACGATCAGCGGGTCGGCCGGCCTTCCCGGGCCGGACAGCTTCGGCTGACCGAGCTTGGCCTCCTTGAGGGTCCAGTCGACCAGGGACGGCAGGCTCTTGGCGGGCACGTCCAGGACCAGGCCGCCGACGCAGTACGCCAGCACCTTCCCGTCCTCGACGTCGACGACCGCCAGCGGCCCGTTCTCGAACCGCGGGTCCATCTCGCCCGCCGGGGTCGCGGCCGGGGCCGGGGCCGTCTTCTTCGCGCCGGGGCGGCGCGACGTCGACGTCGGCCTGGTGGTGAGCGCCGGAGCCGGAGCGGCCTCCGAAGCAGCTGCAGCAGGGGCAGAGGCGGAGCTGGTCTGGGTGTTCTCGGTTGCAGTCATGTCCGCAGCCTCGGACGCCGGACCTGTGGACAGCGGCCGCGCTTCCGCCGGAGCGGGCACGGCGGTGAACGTGGCCGGCACCGCGACGGCGGAGACGGGGTCGGCCACGTCGGCCGGGGCCGGGTAGAGCTCCGCGAGCTGCTTCAGCAGTCGCGCGTACGCGTCCCGTTCCGGCGGGCGGGGTTCGGTCTTGCCCGACTCCCAGCCGGACACCGTGGCGCGGCGCACTTTCAGTGCGGTGGCCACCTCGTCGATCGTCAGGCCGTGCGCGGCACGCAGCCGCTTTCGTTCCGCCGGCGGCGGGAGCGTGGCGCGGGACGCGATCAAGGCGTCGACCGCGTCGAACAACTCGGACATGCAACACCTCCTTTCGTCGATTCTAGCGTGTGGAACGAACGAATGCCGTACGTTTGGCGTACGAAGTGCGTACGTATCTGTGGAGAGCGCACTGAGAGACGAGGACGTCGTTCCGGTCGTGCTGACCGAGGGCCAGCACGAGGAGATCCTGGTGACGGAGATCCTGCCGACCTGGACCGAGCACGCCGTCCCTCAGGACCAGCCGGTCGTCGTGGTCGTCGCCGGCCGGCGGGCAGCGGGAAGTCCTACCTGTGCGACCTCCTGCTCACGGTCCTCATCCGACGGGGCGGAGCAGTACTGATCGGCCGCGACCTGTACAAGAAGGCCCACCCCCAGTACGACGCCCTCATGCGCAGCGATGACCTCACGGCCGGTGCGCGAGGTTGGACGCGTCACCGTACTTCTCGACCATGAAGGCCTTCATCGTCATCTCCGTTCGTGTGGTCTCCCGTCCAAGCGGGAGGGGTGTTCTGTCCGTGAGGGGTTTGTCTCGTTACGAGAATGTTTGTGGTGTCTTCTGGTCCGCGCGCTCCGCGTCGGCACGGCAGTGGCCAGTGCCTGCGCGGAGAGCCCTGCGGCGGCCGTGTTTCCGGGCTCAGGCCACCGGCGCGACCGGGGTAATGACGCTGCCCGCGTCGCCACCCTGGAGGCGGCCCAGCGAGCCCGCGACGCCCTCGTGCGGTACGCCGAGCGGCATGGCGCTGACCTTGTCGAGGCGCGCGTATTGCTCTTGGGTGAGCTGGACGTCGAGGGCTGCGAGGTAGCTGTAGGCGCTGTCGAGGAAGGTGCCGCCGGACTCGGCGAACCGGTCGAAGATCCGGCGTGCCTCGTCCGGCTCGGCGCCCGCGCCCCAGCCGGTGCCGAAGTTCGCAGTGTCGAGCGCGTACTCGGACACGCGCAGTCCGGTCCGGTGTCCGAAGGCCGTATAACGCATGAGAAGTCCTTGCGCAAGGGGGCCTGGAAGGCCGTCGTGCCGTGGTGGAGGGGGTGAGCGTCAGCCTGCGTTCGGCTGGGGTGCCGCGGACAGGCTCTGCTTGACGTACCGGCTGGTCTCGTCGGCGAGGATCTCGGGCAGGCCGGTCTCGATGCCGTACAGGGCCTGGGCCGCGACGTCGGCGGCGGCGACCTTCTGATCAGCAGGCACGCCGGCGGCCATGTCGGTGTCCATGTAGCCGACGTGCAGCGCCGAGACGGCGATGCCCCGGGGCGCCAGCTCCTCGCGGGTCGCGTCACTCAGCGCCCAGGCGGCTGCCTTGGAGGCCGCGTAGGAGCCGAGGCCGGCCGGGTGGAACCAGGACAGGGCGGACAGGACGTTGAGTACGGCGCCGCCGCCGTTGCCCTCGATGACGGGGGCGAAGGCGCGGGTCGCGGCGAGGGGGCCGAAGAAGTTGGTCTCCATCTCCCGGCGCACCTCAGCCACGTCGCTGTTTAGATTGTGCTTGCAATCTAATTGACGCGGGTGCTCCGACGGCGCGGACCTGGAGCAGGTACTGGAACTCCAACGCCACCAGCGGCGGGAGCCCTGCAACGGAGAAGCTAGGAAATCACCCACCAACAGCTCGACGCTCTCCCCAACACGCCGACGACTCGCTACATCCGCGACGTCCTCGTCGCCGCCGCGGTGCTGCCGCCGCGCGACGAACTATTGGAGGCTCTGCCCCGCTGGGCGGACGCCCTCTTGGCCCAGGCCCCGCTCCCTCAGCGGCAGCTCCTCACACCCTTCACCCATTGGTACCTGCTCCACCGCATCCGCCGGGCCCATCGGCGCCGCCCGCTACGCGCCAGCACACAACACCACATGCGATCGCAACTGCGCCGGGCCCCTGGAACTACTCGACTGGCTCGACGAGCACGGAACCGCCCTCGGAGACCTCACCCAGCCAAAACTTGAGATGTGGCTGGAGGGAGGGACTGGAGAGCGTCGTGAGGTGCGTGCCTTCGTCACCTGGGCGCGAGGCCGGGGACTTGTCGGCGAGCTCGTAGTTCCCCGGGCACGCGTCCCTGCCCCCAGCGTCTTTATGACGGACGAGGAGCAGGCCGAGCAGCTACACCGGTGTCTCCGCGACGATTCTCTGCCTCTCGATGTTCGTACGGCTGGCGCCCTAACACTCCTCTTCGGGCTGCAGCACACCAAACTGCTCGAACTCACCGTGCATGACGTCATAGACGACCTCGCGACGGTGGCGCTCAACCTCGCAGGCCATCATCTTCCGCTGCCGCCCGAAGTCGCCCGGCTGGTCCGTGCCCAACGCGACAAGTGCCAGGCACGCTGGCAGCTCGATCACACAGCCTGCACAACACCCTGGCTTTTCCCCGGCCAGGAGCCCGCCCGCCCTCTGGGAGCCACCTACCTCAACTTGAAGCTTCGCCGACACGGCATCGCGCCGCGCGCCGGCCGCAACAATGCCCGTCTCGCACTGGCCACAGACCTGCCGGCGTCCGTCCTCGCCGACTTCACCGACACGAGCATCAGCAGCGCCACCCGCTGGACCGGATACGCCAGGCGCGACTGGCTCGACTACATCGTGTCCCGCAGGCAGATCTGACTACTCCCCCGGGCGGCGGCCACGGCCCAGAGAGACCACCACGAGATGGTGGTTGTCATAGCGCCTCGGCGCATTCGTCGACGAACGCGCAAAGCCTACGAATGAGGCTTAGAAAGTGGGGGGTGGCGTCCGTGTCGGCCTGCTGGTGAGGCGCTTCCCGGAGCCACTCCTGCCACAAACCGCCCGGTTTCCGGAAGCGGTCGACCTGGCCACCTCCAAGGTTCAGGTCGATGAACTGGAGAGCACCCATGACGACGGCCTGGTCGTATCCGAGGTCAGGGCGGCGGAGATAGCGATCAAGGTAGGCGGCGAGCAGGTCAGCGTCCCGTGCTGTTCCGAAACTCGCCAGGGCCACGCTGTAGGCCAGTCCAACGCAGCAGACCTCGCTGGCCAGCAGGAGTTCCCCGAGACGCTCACGGAACTCGGTCCGGCGGGAGACAGCTACCAGCCAAGCAGCAGTTCTCCGCTCTCGCCAGCTGCCCTCAAGGAGCGTGGCGATCTCTTCCGGGGTGACGAGTTCCGCGTCCTTACGGAGATCTTGCATGAATCGGTCGTACTCAGGACTTTCCATGCGCAGCAAGTTGCCGCTGAGCTTCAAGTAGCGCCGTCCGGGGGTGACATAGCGGCGAACCAGGGCCAGCAGTTCCGCATCGTCATGGGGATCGCGCATCACAGGACCGATCCTGCTTTTCGGGTGCACGACGAGACCACCCTTTATGACGTTGCGCCACTCGCCGTCGAGAGGCGTGGCCTGGGGACATTGTGTTCTGGGAGGTATGTGGAGGAGGCGACGAGGGCAGGATTCGAACCTGCGTCCACCCGGGATCAGAGCCGGGCGCTCCTCCGCAGAGCTTCCTCGTCGCCACCGTGATCATTGCTTGGGCTGCTGTGTGGGTCAACTGATTTGCAGGGGTGGACAAGCGCGGAATTGCCGCTGGTCACGTCCACTCCTGAGCGGCAGCACGCTTTCCCTTGCCGGAGAAGACTCCTGCCGAACGGAGAGCGCTGGCCATGAGAGGGTCGGCGACGGCGACGCCGTGTACCAGCTCGGGTGTCCGCCGGAAGGCGACGGCCTCAGCCGCTGGCCTGGGAGCAGTCCAGGCGCCAGCTATTGGGTCCACCCGATGCCGGGCGCAAGCTGCTTCGACGAGTGCACGTGGGCATTCCTTCTCACCCCGGAGTACTTCCCAGGGCAGAGGAAGGTCCGCCCAGACGTAGGTGTCCGGGTGCAGCCCGCCGCCGCTCAGGCGGTGCCAGTACGCCACGTCGGCCGCCATCAGGCGGGGCACCTTGCCAGGGCAAATCCGATCCAGGATCTCGTCGTGCCCCAGCTCGGTTAGCAGCGCGAACCAGTGGGCGCGGGCCGTGTTCCATGCCTGTGCGGCCTGGTTCCACGTCGACGAGTCGTTGCCACGGCGCACGATCATCGTGTCGCGTTCCAGCGGATGCCGGTTCCACGCGTCCTCCAGCAGGCCGGCGACCTGGCGCAGGAATCCATTCCACCGAACCAACAGCTGGGTGAGGTCCTGGTCGGACACATGGGCCAGCACTTCAGCTGTGGGGTGCACATGCGCGACCGCGTACCAGCAGGTCCGCTCGGGGAGATTCCTCAGGCGCTGGAACAGGGCCTGGGCGACCTCGTCGTAGATCTGACGCTGCCGACCGTTGGTGAAGACGCTGCGCATGTAGCCGCGCGCCGTGATGTAGGCGATGAAGGCCGCCGTGTCCGGGTCTGTGGCGAACAGCTCGTACGGCAGGACGTGAGCGAGGGCACCTTTTCCGGTGATGGCCACTTCGCGTCGGCGCTGCTCGTGGATGAGTCGGGCCAGTTTGGCTTCCATCCGGCGCAGTAGTCGGAAACGCTTGTTGTACTGGCGTTTGGAAATCTTTCCGAGGCCCGCCGCCGTGCGCTCGGTCCGGTTGAGGCGGTCCATGCCGAAGTCGTTCTGCCCGTACGAGCGGCCGATCTCCTCACCCGCTCGCCGGATCACCACCTCGATCTGGGCTGGATCATCCCCGGCGTTGTATGGAAGGTCCGGCACGCTCCTGAACAGGTCTGTCGCTCGGGCAAGCTGGCGCTGTGCGCCAACCGGACGGGCGAACTCCTCCCGCATGGAGGTATAGCCGTGCCAGAGGTTGCGCAGCGAGTGCTCAGCAGCCTTGGCGAGCGCCGCCTCGGTCGCTGTATCGAGGTCAGTGCCCTGGGCGGCGTACAGATCCTGGATGAGCCGGGCCACATCTTCCGGACGCTTGCGCAGTGTGAGCGAGGCGTGCAGTTCACGGAGGAGCTGTTCGAATGTGGGCGACGGCATGAGTCTCACCTTGTCATCACCACGACCGGGTCTCCACTGCTTATCCGCACGTCGCAATCACAGAGCGAGCTACGGAGCGTTGGTCTCGACGTACTCCTTAACGGCCAGCCTTGAATCCGAACTGCCTCGCCGCTGCGTTACTCGCGCCCAGGAATACGACAGCTCCGGAACAAGTGCGCTGCGCCAGCATCCAAGAAGCTCGGCTGTTGCATCGAGTGCTTCGACGGCACCCCCGTGGACCTCAGCAGCTACTTCGCGCCCTCGGCACCCGCCGCTCACCGGCTGGCCGCGTAGCGCGAGCCCCGTCCCGGCCGCACAGGCCGGGACGGGGGTACCACCGGGCGGCCGCAGCATCGGCAAAGAGCCGGCCGCCCGCTCCCTCACCCATCGAGATCAGGAGAAATCCAGCATGACGCATCGCCCCGCAGTCTTCGCCGCCCTGCTCGGACTGACCCGCGCCGGGAGCGCGATCGGAGATTCTTGGGTCCAGAACTATTTCTGCGCCCGCGTGAAGGGCGCCTCCGACGAGCACCCGGTCACCTTCAAGGACCCGGCCACCGGGGAAGAGACCACCCACGGCACGGCCGGCGGCCGTAAGGCGTGCTTGCACCACGTCCTTTCTGTGGGGTCCGCTGTCGGGTTGTCTGTCCGTTCATTAACTTTCGTACTGGTCAGCCTCGGCGCTAGCGGCGACATCGTCCCGCGACAGGTGTCGTGCACGGAGGTAACCTCGCAGGCCGCCACCGGGCCGGGGAACCGGTCCTGGATCAGGGACCCGCGGCGCGACCGCAACAGCATCCGACGGCCCGGTTCTGTGGGTGATCAGCAGCGCCCGGTGTCCGTCGAACTTCTGCTATCGCCTTTTGACACCCCGCGAGTGGTTCCGGCGGCCTCACCGGCTACGCGTCGGTATCGTCCCGGGTTGCCGCCGGGTGGAGCGAGTCGATGTCCTCCATGAAGCTCAGCATCCGGGCGTTGACGAGGTCGGGGTGGTCGATCTGCGGTCCGTGTCCGGTCGCGGCGACGATCTCGGCGCGGGCGCCGGGAATCACCCGAGGAACGCGTTCCAACTGACGCTTAGGGTGTACCAGCAGGCTGCGCTTGCCCATGATCAGGTAGAACGGCGTGCGGATAGAGCCCAGCTCGGCGTCGGACAGCGGCAGCGGAGCGGGGCGGCGGATCCGGAAGGCCTTCACGCTGGCATGGATCCAGGCACGCAGGTCCCGGTCGGAGACGACTGGTTGCTCCAGCCACTTCGCCAGGGCCGGGCGCAGTGCCTTCGGGGCGAATGTTGCGAAGAGGCTGGCGAAGATCCAGACGAAGAAGCGCAGCCCCACCTTCTCCAGCCCGCCCGGGTCGAGGGCGGTGACAGATGCGAGCCGTTCGGGCCGGCGGTGGACCTGGTTGATGACGAGCCAGCCGCCGTAGGAGGAGCCGACGAGGTGGACCTTGTCGAGGCCGAGGGCGCCGAGGGCCTCGTCCATCCACTGTGCGGCCCGCTCGGGCTGCCACATCGGCTCGCGCTGGATGCTGCGGCCGGGATCGCCGGGGGTGTCGAGGGCGTAAACGGGGCGGTCAGCGCTGAGCGCGACCGTGTTGGGATACCACTGTGCGGAGCAGCCACCTGACCCGTGTATCAGGACGACCGGCGTGCGTGACTCGGCTGCCGGGTCCGAGGGGCCGTACCGGTACACGTGGGTGGTCCCGAAGCTCGTCTCCACGTCGGTCTCGGAGCGGATCGGCGCGCCCTTCGCGTAGAGCACGTCGCATGCCGTGAAGTAGCGGTCGCGCAGCTCGTCGTTGACGTAGTGGCCTATGTCGCGGCGCGCTCGGGTCGTGTTCTCGGGCATGGGCACCTCCGTGAGATCCATTCTTCGTGATACGACCGTACCATATTGTTGATACGGCGGTACCATGAAAAGGTGCCGTCGAGCCGAACCGGACGGCGAACACTCAACCCACCACCACGGCCGGAGATACGACGGATGCCCAAGCGCGTGGACCACGATGAACGCCGCACCCAGATCGCTGAAGCACTCATCCAGGTCGCAGGGCGGCAGGGCCTGCACGCGGTCGGCATGCGCGACGTCGCCGCCGAGGCGGGCGTCTCATTGCGCCTGGTGCAGTACTACTTCCAGACCAAGGAGAAGCTGCTCTTCCACGGCCTCCAACACCTGACCGACCGCTTCACAGCACGCGTTGGCGCCCGCCTCGCCGCTGCCGGCCCGGACCCGGGCCCCCGCGCGACAATCGAGGCGCTGCTGCTGGCCTCGCTGCCGACCGACGGGGAGAGCCGAACCTTCCACCTCCTCTACAGCTCCTACTCGATCCTGTCCGTGACCGACGAGGCCCTCGCCGCCCAGCCGTTCATCGACAACCCTGACGCCGCCGAGAACGCCCTGACCGGACTAATCCAACAGGCACAGGAGACCGGCCGGGCCGACCCTGGAGCCGACGCTCGCACGGAGGCGATCAGCCTCCTCGCCATGACGGCAACCATGGGTACCAGCATCCTCGTCGGGCAGCGGACGCCGGAGTCTGCCATCGCGGCACTCCACTACCACCTTGACAGGATCTTCAACAGCAGCCAGACAGCGCCTACGACCCGGTGACTTCCGCTCTTGGTCTCACCGGGATCGGCGTGAGGTGCTGTTGAGCTGCGTCATCAACTCGCGGTTGGTGGCCCGAGCGGCTGCCAGATCGTCGTCACGTTCACCGAGCCGCGAGTTGAGCTCCGCGACCGTCTGTTCGAGGTGGGCGATCTTCTCCTTGAGGGCGTCGATGTCGGTGAGGGCTCCGAGCCCAGCGGCCTGCCAGGCGTTCTGACCGAGGACGTGGGACAGCCGCTGTTCGAGTTGGACGATGTGCTGGGCCTGGCGGGTGCTGCGGTCGGTGAGGTTAGCCAGGTCGGCTAGGAGGGAGCGGCGACTGACCTGGGGGCCTGTGAGACCCGCCGGCGGTTGCGCTGCGCGGGCCAGTACGGCGGCGTGGAGATCGCTGTGCCGGTAGATCAGGCTGCGGTGCACGTTGGCCAGGCGCGCAACGGCAGACACGGTGATCGGCAGGCCGTCGCGGGTCAGGTCGTCAAGGGCGGCCAGGACGCGCCGGCATCTGCGGGCGGAGTCGTCGGTGCGCGCCTTCGCAAGCTGGTTGCCCGGTGACGGCCGGCTCACGGTTCCCGCCCGAGCCGGACCCCGCTCGTGGTGGGGCGGACGGTCGGCATGCCGAGCTGGACAGTACGGGACTTGCGCAGGATCGCAGTGGCTCGCCGAATCTCCTCGCGGTCCTCGGCGGTGAGGGCGTCGAGGTCGGTCTCGACCTGGTGGACCAGGCGCCGTAGCCGTGTGATCTCCTCATCGGACGGCGTCGCCTCCGCGCGTGCCCAGTCGTCGAGCTCACCAGCTGCGGCCAGGCGTTCCCTGTTCCGCAGCAGGGTGTCCAGATAGGCCCGCAGGTCCGGCAGGTAGGACGGGTCGGTGCGGAAGTGGTCGCAGCCCAGACAGCGGAACCGGAACGGGCAGGTGTGCCCGCCGGCCTTGACGTTGCTGGGCTCGGCGCAGGTCCCGAAGGGCACGGCGACCTGCCCGATCCGCATCCGTGCGTGCTCGTGGTCCAGCAGGGCTTTGGCCTGGTCCCACAACCGGTCCCCGTGCCGGTCGAACTGGAGGGTGACCAGGCGGTCGACGGCCGTGCGAGGCAAAAGTGGAAGCGGCGTTCCTGCGGGAACGGCGCCCACGGCCCGCGGGTCTACGACTGGGCCAGGGTGGAAGGCCGGCCCTGGCACCGCGAGGACCGCCGGCACTGGGTGATCGCCCGCCGCAGCGTCAGCCGACCGGACCAGATCTCCTCCTACATCGCCTACTGCCCCGCCGAGACCACCCTCGACGAACTCATCCGCGTCGCCGACAGCCGGTGGGCAATCGAGGAATGCTTCCAGACCGCCAAGCAGGAATGCGGCCTGGACGACTACCAGGTCCGCCGCTACCCCGGCTGGCACCGCCACATCACCCTCGCCGTGGCCGCCCACGCCTGCCTCACCGTCCTGAAGGCCCGCGAGCTCGAGACGGGCAAAGCAGAAACGGATCCTCCCAGCTCATACCCCTCACCCTCCCCGAAGTCCGACGCCTGATCACCCGCCTCACCAGGCCCCGTCCGAGCATCGACCACGTCCTGCACTGGTCACACTGGCGGCGACGGCGCCAGTTCCAAGCCCGCATCAGCCATTACAAACGCCGCGGCCACACACCACCCGAAGCCAACAAACCATCACAGCAGAGACCGTTGCAGTGCTAGCCCGGAGGGGGCCCGGGCGCACGCGGTACGCGTCCGGGCCGGGCGCCGAACCCTTCGCCCCCCTCACTCATCGAGGGCACCGTCATCCGTCTGGTCGTCGAGAAGCTGCCCAGTGGCGGGGTCAACAAGCCGGTCTGGCTCTGGTGGTCCCGTATCGGCGCGACGCCGGCCGACGTGGACCGCTGCTGGCAGTCCTTCCTCCGCCGCTTCGACCTTGAACACACGTTTCGCCCGGCGAGTCCTGAGTCCATGGGCCCCAGTTTGCCGTTCTTGTCGTTCATCCAATGCGGCGGGGCTTCGTTCCTTCTTGTGGTGGGCGGGTCGGCTGTATCCCTCGCCGGTAGCGAGGACCCGTCCCACGTCGTGACGGGTGGCTGGGTGTTGGTTCTTCGAACCGAGCGGCCGTCCGGGCCCTGGCCGGGAAGCCTTTGGAGCATGCGCTGGCGAGGGGGCTTTCGGCACAGGTTTCTGAAGTCCCGTCGAACCCGGGCCGGGGCGAGTCTGTTCGAAGCGGCCGGTTTGTCCCATGGCCTGCGCAGGTCGGTGACCAGTGGGCAAGCGGGCCTCAGCTGGGCATAGGCGGGCGGCGATCACCAGCCGGGTCCACCGGTCGGCCGCTCCGGAGCTGCGAAGCCGGGGTTTCGTCCAGCCGAGGGTCTGCTTGAACACTCCTGGGCGCCGCCGTCGGCTCCGCCACCACCCTCGGGGCCGCGATCGTGAACGGCCGTGCGCAAGCACGGTCCCAGCATTCCTAGTGGAGCCGCCAGTATCGCCGTGACGCATACGCCGGCTACCTCCCACATTGATCTGCTGGATGCGGTAGGCGTCTTCGAGAGTCAGGCCCGGAAAGCGCCCCGCCAGGGGCGGCACGGGAGCGCGGCAGCGAACCGCTTGAGCCAGTTCTCCGGCCACCGCTGCAAGGAGCTGGGCCTTCTCACCGCAGGCAGTGCTCGCGAGGGCAGGGCGTTGAGAGGCACGTAAGGGCCTGGCCAAATTCACCCGCGAGGATGGCCGACGCACCTTCGTCGTGAAAGAACTCGCCGTCCTCTGCGACCGACGCGGACGCGGCGTCGGCCGCGAGCTCCACCAGCACCTCCTCCATGGGATCACGGCTGACCGCGCCACGCTCACCGTGCGCCCCGAAGCCCGAGCAGCAGCCTGGTACGAACGCCTCGGCTACACCCTCGTCGGTCACACCCAACCCTGGGACGGCGCGCCGATCTACCGCACCCTCCTCAAACCCCTGCAGGCAACTCGCGTCCACGGATGACTCACCCCACCGCCCGCCCCGACCCGGGCCGGCGGAAGAAATCGTGAGGTGCCTCGGTCGGCGACGGTTTGTCAAGGAGCTCATCTCGCTGGCGGGTGACGTCGGAGCCGCCGGTGAGGGTGCACCTCGGCGGTTCGAGGAGGCCATCGACGCCCACACCCAGCATCTGGACATCTGCCGCGAGCTCGGTGACCGGCACAGCGAAGCCGGGGCACTGGGCAACCTCGGCATTGCCCTACGCGAGGCGCGGCGGTTCGAGCAGGCCATCCACGCCCACACCCAGTCCGTCGCCGTCTTCCGCGAGTTCGGTGACCGGCACCGCGAAGGCCAGGCGCTGGGCAACCTCGGCCTCGCCCTGCGCGAGGTGCGGCAGTTCGAGGAGGCCATCGACGCCCGCTACATGCCACCTGGCCGTAGCTATACGAGAACAGGACCGACTCCGCTGACGGCACGGACTCGAGTAACCCAAACCCATGGCCCGAGCCTGGAACCGTGACATTGACTTGCACGAGTGGCACTGCCCCACGCGTACGACCGATATGCGTCTTACCCGAATCTGTGACCGTGGGACGGAGAGCGGACAGCTGTGCTGTCTCCCGCGCGGTAGCCGGGAGGGAAACTGCCCGGGCTGCGTATGGCCGCGGCCGTCTTCCCGAACGGAACGGACACAGAGGGCGTCGGGTTTCGGTGTCGCGGAGCGGCTTGGCGAGGCGGTCGCGTGAGGGTGATCTGGCGGACCAGTTGCTGGAAGCAGGCCAGCGCCGCGACGGCAGGAAGAGCAGCCCCCGCCACGGCGGCGATCGTTCTGGGTGCCTGGGCTACGCACAGAAGCGTGGCCAGGGTGGAGAACAACAAAACGATGGACCAGGAATGCAGCGCGCGGCGCTGGTGCAGAGCGGATCTGAGGATGGAAAGGGAGGCGACCATCCAGGGGCCGTAGATCAGCAGGGGCCACCAGCTGGCCACCTCGCGGTCCACGTGGGGTTCGGCACTGTGGCGCAGGGCGTCGCAGATGGCCAGCCCGCTGAGGATGCTCACCACAGCGGCGATGGCACCGACCAGCACGGCGGTGAACACGCTGCCCGTTTCCAGCAGGGTCACAGCCGGCGGCTTCGACGGGTTCCGGCGGTGCCCGCTGGAGGCTTGTGTAGGCGGACGCCCGGTAGGGGTGTGCTTCAGCCCTGCAACGAGGCCGAGGGTGCTGACCGTGTCACCGGTGACCCCGACGTCGTCGAAGCCGACTCGGGTGAAGGGCTCCGGCTGCCCGGGCGCAGCGCTCTCCTGGAGAAGGATGGCCAGTTCCTCCACCGGATCCCACGACGGATGCGCCTCACCGGGCCCGCCGAGCGGTTGCCCGGTGGAGGGGTGCTGTACGTTCTCCGGCCGGTCCCAGAACGCGGAGGTTTCCGGCTGGGGGTGGAAACCGTGGATGTCCGGGTACCCGTACGACTCATACACGGGAGCTGCCACCCGAGCACTCGCCGACAGCCGTTGCGGACGCCGGCGTGTTCCTCATCCGCCTGCCGAACTCGACCTGGATCACGCTCATCGTGTGGAGGAAGTCCTCAAGGATCGGGGAGGAGTACCGAAGATCGATCTCCAGATCTTCGTGTCTCAGCGTTGCGTTCCGGGTCTCGCCACAGTCGGTGGAGGGCGGAGTGAACATCCACTTCCCGATCCGGGTGGCCCCGGAGTGAAAGCTGCCTCCCTGTCCGTCTTCCTGCACAGTCCTGCGGAGGAAGAAAGGGAGCTCTACTTTTGCCATATTCCATAAACGCTCTCCCTGTCGGTCTGGGTGTGTGCCATCCGGGTGATGGTGGTCGACGAATAAGCGTTGACGCCGGCCTATCGGTTTTCCATACCAGCCAGGAGGGCAGGAGCCGCGCCCTTTTTCTTGCCGCCACGCCGCGACTCGGAAGACGATGCACTGTGGGCCGACACACGCAGCGCAACGGACCCTTCACCCCGCCACGCACCGGCCGGTCAGCCACGCGCATGCTCCGATGCGACGGCCCTGCTGCGTGCCGCGCACCCGCGGCGGCGGCTCTCATGCACGGCGGGATCGTCTCCGCATATCGCCGGCTCTTGCCCCAGGCCGTCATGCCTGTCTGCCCCCTCAGCGGTGAGCCCCCATCCCCGGCTCCGTTGACTCCGCTTCCCGCCGAGCGGACGTCCCCGTCGCCCCACAGAAGCGCACCGATCCTCGGCCTGCGGTCCGCCGGGTCACCTCTCACCCCCCGTGGCCCCCACAACCACCGACTGATCATCGGCAAGTAGATCGCGATGCACGCGTCGGCAGATTGCTGCGCATGGCTGCAATCGGAGGACAGGGCACAACTCCACATATGCCTCCGCGTTATGCCGAGGGTCGCCAGGGCCCGGCCCTGTACATCCCCTTGAACCTCAGCCTTTGAAAGGACCAGTTGTGGGAGGCATCCTCCTGTGGATCGTGCTGGTTTCTGCCGCAGTAGGCACGAGTTGCACCGCACTGACGTCATCCGGGACCGGCCGGCTCTGGCATGTCGACGCCCTCGAACTCAGGCGCCACCAACGCTTCAAGCACGTCCTGTCCCTCCATGTGGACGCCGTCCGGCTGTCTCGTCCGGCAGCCGCGGCGCCGGCACGGCCAGGGGAGAAGCCTGTCACCGTCGTCTCCCCCCGTTAGGGCTCGGGGCCGTTCCGGGTCGTCCATGAGCCGTGTTGGCCACCCTGCACGCCAGGCCGTTATGGCACATCACCTCGCCGGCAGCCGACACCACGCGCTGAACGACTGCACCTCGGAGGTCTCACCGGCCCCCGCCTCTGCCTCTCCGGAACGATGGCGTTGGCGCGGCTTCCGGAACATCCCCGGGGCTCCGCGGGAGGCCCGCCGGGTGATGCAGGCTCTGGGTCAAGGGAAGGCCGCAGAGATGGCCACGACGAAGCGCCTCGTCGTCGGCGGTGACATCGCTTCGCGAGCCGTGGCCTGAAGAGCCCGGCGCGGCAGGCTGGTGCGCCATCCGATTCCGCACCCCAGTAGGCCGTTCCGCCATCCCTCCTCGTCAAGCACGCCAGGTCGAAATGGCGGCTGATATCGCCGAAAAACCCCGGCAATCCGTTCCCTACATTGCCGCGTGCATTAAAACCCCGGCAATTCGGACACCGGGGAGGGCGCACAAAGACCCCGGCAACTGTGCATTACCCGTTTCTGGCTGCTTGACGCGGCGTAGTAAGTGCCTGCCACTGAGCGGCTATCCCGAAGGGCCCCGCCAGGGCGTTGACGTGCCGACCGTGGCGTCCGGGGACCCCGAGCAGGCCAGCACCGCCGATCCCAGACCGCATTGGGCGGCAACCCACCCATCAGCCGCGGTCAGTCCGGCCGGTGATCGCCCGGCGGGTCAGGCCTGGTCGGGAGCTTGCAGAGAGTCGAGCCAGTGCAGGAGACGGGCACCCTGGTGGGTCATGAGGTCCGGGTCGCGCAAGGCGTTGGCCAGGAGCGACATGCCCTGGTAGGCAGAGATGAGAGTGACGGCGAGGTCGTCCGGGTCGGGCAGGCCCAGGGCGCGGAACTGGTCTCCGGTCCACTCCAGCAGGCGCCGGATCACCGTGCCGACCTCCGTGTCGAGGGTCCCGTCGGCGCGTTTGTCGAGTTCGACGGCCAGGGTGCCGGTGGGGCAGCCGTAGCGGGCGGTGACCTCGCGCTGGTCGACCCATGCCTTGATCAGGGTCCTGAGGCGGTCGCGCGGGTCGGGCAACCGGTCCAGGTGGCCGGTGAGCTCGTCGAGGTGTGCGCTGTGTTCGGAGAGGGCGGCCAGAACCAGCTCATCTTTGGTCTTGAAGTAGTAGTAGACGTTACCGACGGGAACTTCGGCCGCGCGCGCGATATCGGCGAGGGTTGTGCGCTCGACGCCCTGCTCGTGCAGGACCCGGGCCGCCTCGGTGGTGAGTCGTCGGCGCTTGTCGGCCGCCCGGGCCCCGGGCTTCACTGAGTCAGTCACCCAACTAACTATAGACAATCCCCGGCGCGTCCGTGCTACGGTCCAATTAAGTCAGTCAACTAACTTATTCGGAGTCGCAATGATCGTGGTGACCGGCGCAACCGGCAACATCGGACGGACCCTGGTTCCCCTGCTGGCCAAGGTGGGCGAAGACGTCGTGGCCGTCTCGCGACGGCCCGAGTTCGAAGGGCTCCCAGCGGGGGCCCGGCACGCCCAGGCCGACATTGGGAACAGTTCGAGCGTGCGGCCCGTCCTCGACGGCGCCGACGCCCTCTTCCTCCTGCTGGGCGGTGAGCTCAACGGCCACGGCGAAAGCCCGAATGCCCTCATCGAGGCCGCCCTGGACGCTGGGGTCAAACGGATCGTCCTGGTGTCCTCCCAGGTCAACTCCACCCGCCCCGAGGCGCTATCCCACGCCCGGCTGCGTGAATTCGAGGCTGCCGTCCGTGCGTCCGGAGCGGACTTCACGATCCTGCGCCCTGGCGGCTTCGCCTCCAACGCCTTCGCCTGGGCCGAGTCGGTGCGCACGAAGCGCACGGTCTTCGCTCCGTTCGGCGACGTGGTCCTGCCGGTCATCGACCCGGCCGACATCGCTGCGTTCGCCGCAGTGGCATTGCACGAAGACGGGCACGCGGGCCGCACGTACGAACTGACCGGACCCGAGGCCATCAGCCCGCGGCAGCAGACCGCAGCGATCTCCCGGGCTCTGGGCGAGGAAGTCGCCTTCGTGGAACTGTCGCGCGAGCAGGCCCGCGGCCACATGGCACAGTTCATGCCTGAAGCGGTCCTCGACGGCACCCTGGACATCCTTGGCGTCCCGCTGTCGGCCGAGCAGTCGATCAGCCCCGATGTGGAGAATGTCCTCGGTCGGCCGGCTGGGTCCTTCGACGAGTGGGTCGCGCGCAACCTGCCGGCCTTCCGGTAGAGCCCCCGACCTTGGCATACGGAAGGCGATGCGTGCCCAGGGCAGACCCCCTGGCGACCGGACGGGAGCCAGGGGGACGGCGTCCGCGAATCGACCGATTGATGAGCAAGATCGGTGAGCAGCCGTACGCGGCCGGATCGGCGCCGGTTCATGCCATAAAACGGTGTCAGAAAGTCGATGTGCTCGAGAACTTGAGGGGCACCGTTTTCTGTACGATCTGGCGGGTGCAGCGACCCCAGGACGACGACACCGCCGAGCTCCTCGCCCCCGTTCCGGCCACACGGACCGGCGACCTCGTGGGGTACGCCCGAGTGTCCACCAAGGGACAGTTGCCCGACTGGCAGATCCACGCACTCACGGAAGCAGGGTGCATCCGGATCTTCGCCGACAAGAAGTCCGTCAAGAACGCCGAACGCGAGGAACTGTGGAAGGCCCTCGACTTCCGACACGCTCGCCGTTCCGTCGCTGGACCGGCTCGGCCGCTCCCTCCAGGACCTCATCGCGATCGTGTCCGGCCTGCGTAAGCGTGGCGTCGGCTTCACCTCGCTGCACGAGGCGCTCGACACGACCACGCCCGGCGGGCGCCTGGTCTTCCACGTGTTCGCGGGCGTCACACTTCGGACCGGGGTCAAGCCCGACACAGAGTCGTCCCCGCCTGCGCACAACGCAGTCTCCCCCGTGCTCGGAACCCGGCTCGCTACCCTTCATGACGAGCAGCACTGTCCACCCACGTCAAAGCGAGGAGCTCACCGTGGCACAGTCCACCGGCGTCGTTGGGGCGCTGTTCCTCCCCAGCGAGGACACCGCGGGGATGGGCGCCGCACGAAGCTCTGCGACCAGCCCGTACCGGGAGCTTGGCATCAGAAGTGAGCGCCACGTCAGGCCGGCCGTGACGGCGAAGATGCTGCCGCAGCTCATTCCCTACACCCCGCCGCTGGCCCGAGACTCCGAACGCTGCCTGTGTGGGACGTCTGGCCGCACGTGCGAGGAGTCCATGTGCAGACCCTGCCGAGAACTCGCTGTAGCCACCCACGGTCAACGCCTCACCCGGCTCCTCGGCACCATCCGCTACTACCACCGCGGCGTCCGTCTGAGCTGGACTGAAGCCAGCGGCTGCGCCTCTGCCTTCACACCCCGGGTCGACTTCCTGATGCCCGACGTCCACAACCCCGACGGCCCACCCCACCTGTTCCGAGGGTTCGCCTACTGGGAAGATGACCAACTGATCGCCGCCTGCGCAAAGGGAGCCAGCGACGGCGAGATTCAGGCACTGGCCCTGGCGATGGCCCACTATGCGCTTGCCACCCTGGCCATTCACGAGGTCGATGAGTGGTACAGCTACCGTTCTGCCCAGGTGTACCCGCCTCACCGAACCGACCCGTACATCCCACAGGACGAGGACCGGGGGCCCGACGGCAACGGCGCCGTCGTCCTCTGGCTCACGTATGGGAGCGCGGCCCACAAAGCAGCCGGCCAGCCCAATCGAGATACGCCCAGACCAGCGCGTCACCTTCCCCTGGAGAGGGAGGACCTGGCGATCATGCCGGGTCAAACCCTGCATATTGACCTTGAAGGCATAGGCGTAACTCCGCCTGGCAGCAGCGTTCCTACGACTAACACCTGGTCAGCACCCCGCGAGGGAGAAGACCTTATCGGCGCATCCCTGCGAGACGTGCACTACGCGCTGGTGATGTCCGAGCTCGCGGTAGTCGCCGACAACCTGACCTTCGCTGGCCGCCGCGCCTTCGCTCCCACACCCGGCACAACGCCGCACGCCTTCATTCCATGGGACGCCTACCTTACGTACGACGGCTGACAGCTCCCGTACAGCACACCTTTCTCCTGAGGAAGCGGGGTGGCCTGCCCTGTATCGATGCATGGTCACCCGGTCTCGGCCCTGGCCTTCTGGCCCGGGCCGAGATCCTTCAGATCGACGGCTCGTCCCGCCAGGCCCGGGGCTAGCTTGATCTTTAACCTGTGCGGCGGGGGCGTGGGGTCGTCGGCTTCGCCTTTCTGGACGCTGCCGTGCCCGTTGTGCGGGGTATGTGGACGTC